>QNAJ01000062.1 GCA_003641465.1 Verrucomicrobiota bacterium
ATTCCAGTTCAATCCTGCCCCATGAAGTAACTACATAGGCACGCAAGGATTGTCGGCCGCCGCGGTGCATCACGAAGACACCAGGCGCCACACGATGAACACCGCCACCCCCAGGATTATCAGCGTAATGATGATGCGATTCCGGCGGGTGGCAATCTCTTCCTCGCTCAGGGGCCGCGGCGCAAAGCTGCCGCTGGCAAAATAGGTCGCGAATCGGTTGTCAAAACGGAACTGCTCGGCCTCCGAACGTTGCTCTGACTGCACGTTGAGTTTCGCTTCCTCCGATCCTGAGGACAAGCGCCGCCGTTCCCTCCAGCGGAACAGATCTTCTTCTCCCTGGCCGGAAGAAACTCCGGCGCTCTCCGTCTCGCTTGCACCACTGCTGCGGCGTGCGGAAGTCCCCGGCGTAACCGGGACGCTGTGTCCTGCGGCTGCCAGAACCCGCCGGATTTCCCGCTCGCGTCTCCGGAGCTGGGCGCGCTCGGCCTCAATCCGCTGAAGCCTCCGCGCCAGATGCGAATCACTGCGGCCTGGCATGCGAATCCTCAACCCCGCGCGTCCCCCTGCCGATTCCTAGACCATACCGAAGTACCGCAAAACAACGAAAGCCAGCCCCATGAGAAAAACCATCGCCAGTAAAGGCAGGGTGAAAGCGAACCCCAGCTTCACCAGCTTACCGAACGACATCTGCTCGATACCTCGGACGGCGGCTTCCTGCAGAGCCGCCTCGCCCACAGGTCCGCTCTCGGAAACTCCGCTCTCCCCCCGTGCCGCCTGGATTCGGGCTATGGAGCGATTATACTCCATCCGGACGTCTTCGATGATCGCCAAGGCAGTCTCCAGCTCTTCCCTGATGGAGTCTTCGTCCCAGGATTCCTCGTCAATCTTCTCGAGTTCCTCCAGCAGCTCCTTGAAGCGACGCCGCGTATCGCCGAGAAGCTCGGCCAACTGAGAAGCCCGCACCTCCTCGCGCTCAAGTGACACAATGCTTTGGGTCAACTTACCCAGCAGCTCGTTCTTGCCACTGACATAGGATTCCTGCTTGCGCTGAATTTCCAGAATCTGTTTGCGTTCTCTCTCCAGCTCCTCCTGTCGCTGCCGCAGGCGCTCCAGCTCCTCAGTGGCGCGCGCCACTTCTTCGCTCATCCGCTGCCGCCGCGCAACCAGTCTCCCGATCTCCGCACTGGCAATCTCCCCCGATCCTCCCTCCGGGCCGGGGAGGTCGCCGGCATGCGTATCCTCCACTGACGGCTGCTTGATAAGATCATCGTCGAAAAAATCCCTTCCGATCATCCGCTTCTTGCCCTCCTCTTAGGCACAAAATGTACCCTATAACCTGCTGCCAGTCAGCCTTATTCCATTGGAATGACCAGCCGCTGCCCCACCCGCAGACTCTCCGGACTGTCCAGAATGTTACGATTCGCCTCGTAGATCCGGCGCCACTTGGTACGGTCGCCGTAGAAACGCGCGGCGATACTGCTGAGAGTATCACCGCGCCGGACCCGATAGACTTTAACCTCCGGATAGGCAGGTGTAGGCCGGGGCGGCGGAAGCTCTTTCACTTTGGATGGCGGCGCCTCTTCCTTCTTCCCGGAGGGAGTCTCCGCCGCCGCACCACGCATCAGCTCCTCAATCCGCGCACTGAGTTCCTTGACCCGCTGCGTCAGGCGTCGGTTCTCTTCCCGCAGTCGTGCCAGCTCCACCGGTACGCCGGACGATCGAGTCTTGATCTCCGCCGCCAGGGCAAGCTCGGCACGCCTGATCCAGTCCTCGATCAGCTTTCGCTTCTGGGTGTCCGGCCGCAGCTCCAGATAGCGCTGAAAATGATAGATGGCACGCACATAATCCTTCTTCTTGGTAGCGTACAGTGAACCGACCTCCAGGTGTGCGCGGGCCAGCCGGGGATACCGCTCCAGTGCACGGTTGTACAGCGCAATCGCCCCATCAATGTCCTGTATGCGGCGGCGCGCCCGCGCCCTGCGCAGCAGCGGATTGTTCTCATCCGCTGCATCCAGGCGGGCCGCCTGAGGGCCGCATCCGCCCAGTACCATTACACCGATCGCCGCCAGAACTCTACATCTGATTCCCATCGCCTGCGCCGCTGTTCCATTACCATCCGTGGATGAGCCCGTCAATCTTCCGTACGGCCCCCGCGGGGCAGACGGAATCGATGCCGGTAGACTACGAAATGTGCTCCGGACGGCCAGTCCGCCGGAGGGCGGAGTCCCACGCAACCGGATTGCATGCCCACGAAGATATTAGGCTCCAGCCAGAGATACGGCGCTTCCGGAGGCCCTTTCACACCGGTCCCGCCCACCGGTTCCCATTGCGAGTCGTCGAAATCCGGATCCGCCCAATTACCACTCGGCTCAAAGCAATATTTCCATGACGGGGCGGTTCCCACATCCCCCTCCGCAGTACGCAGGCACACCTGCACCCAATCAGGATACCGATGCCGCGCCGCCTGTACCGCGATCACGTGCTCGCCGGCGGTCAGTGTGACCCGGAAAAAGCGCATCCGGCGCGCGTCTTCCGTTTCAGCAAGTACTCTTCCGTCCAGAAACACGCGTGTACGCGTGTTGCAGTACACCCCCAGCAATGCGTTGGAAGGCGAAAACTGCAGCCACAGGAAATCCTCAATCTGAGACCGGGCCAGCTCGCTGGAGGTTGTGCGCAGTATCTCCTGCAGCACCGGAGTACATTCGCCCCGTCCCATCAGTTCGCGGTATACCGCGGCGCGCGCCCGCAGAACATCGGCGAAAGGAAAATCCGGCACCGCCGCCAGTAGATCCTCGATGCGCTGAACCGCCGCACCGTAGTCCCCCAGACGTTCATAGTTCAGAAGCTCGGACATCAGGGTGGCATTCCACAGGCCGTCATCGGGAACTCCACATTCCCGCCCGTGGCAGATTCTTCCCCCCGATCCAGCCGGATGATCCAGATAGTAGAAACACAGGCTTTCGAACCAGCCATGCGAAGCATTCTCCGGGCCGCGCTCAAATACCATCCGGATCTTCTTCTGGAATGTAACCGTGTCCGCCTGGTGAATGCGATACTGGACAGTTCGGAAGGGGGCTTTGAAGACGATCCCCTGAAGCGGCCGGGCCAGTGCATTCTGGTAGTACCAGCCGCCATTGAAATAGTCCTCCAATCCAGTTCCTTTCCACCCGGGCTCGGCTTCGGTATCACGCTGGATCAGCTCGTCTCCCTCCAGCATCCACCAGCTACGGTCCCGGCTGGCGGTTCCCAGGATGAGTCCTGCCAGCCGCCCCCGGCCACTGGCTTCTATCACGAGGTGCGGCAGGCCGACTTCGCCCGGCCCGCTCTTCCGCCAGGCCGCATGCAGGTATCCCCGGCCGGAATCCCACGCTTCCAGAGGCCGGACAGTGCAACTGACACGCACCTCTATCGGCTCTTTCAGCCGGTTCTCCACACTGATCCGGGCTTGGTCTCGGAAAGGCATCGGCAGGAATGAAACCAGCATGCCGTTGGTCATTCCCCAGTAAAAGGACTGGTAGCCTACCGGCCTCCAGAATATCCCGAAGAAATCTCCCAGCGGAGCTTCTACGCTTGCGGCTTGGCTGTCGTCCCACCGGATCCTCAGAATCAGTCCACGCAGGGCACGGGCAGACAGTCGGTCCCCTTCTTCACTTCCAAACCGGGGCTTCAGCGCCAGGCAGCGAATGATTGCCGGACCGTCAATCTCCAGAAGGGAGACCTCCCGGCCCGGATCCACTCTCACTACTGCTTCCTCGGTGCCTCCCCCGCCCCGCTGCAACCGGCGCGCAAGCGGCTCCGCCCAGCGGCGGCACACCTCATCCACCGCACTGCGCACTTCCGGCGGAACCTCCGGTGAGAAGCTTTCCACGGTCTGCCCGCGCGGCAGCCGTACATAGTTTATCTGGTAGAAAAGCTTGTCCGGATGACCTTCCGCGAACCGGGGAGCCCGTGCCATCACCACCAACCTTTTCCGGTACGGCACCGGCATCCACGAATACCAGCAGTAATTCTCGTACGCTCCGATAGGCGGGCGGGTGTATTCCAGGCCACCGCACCATTCCTTCAAGGTGGTTTCCAACCGCGGCCTGCGTTCTCCATCCAGAAAAAAGCGCAACTCATAGTCTCCGGTCTTGGCGCCCGTAAACCAGAAGCGCTGCAGGTAGCCGGGGCCCTTGAGATCCGCAAGCACCACCCAGCCCTGTGGGGGTCGGATCGCACCGGTCAGCACCCCCCCGGCGTCCTCGGTCCGCACGAAATGATTGAAATCATCGTTACCTCCCGATGGATCGTGCGAACTGAGCAACTGAGAAGCCGGCTGGTCAATCCGGCAGATGTACTCCCGATCCCCCAGACGGCTGACCAGCTCCTGCCAGGTGACCACTTTGCGCGCATGGGAGCATCCCAGCATTCCCACCAGCAACAGCGCAGTGAGCAGGACCCGCAACTGTGGCACTTTTCTCATGTCGCGGACTCTACGGGCACACACGTGTTTGTGTCAATCCATCCCAGCGCACCGCCTGATCGTATCCGCCGTTCTGCTGTTGCTGCCCCTCTGGGTTCACCCTGCAGAACGCGGGGAGCAATACCTTCTTTCGCAATCTTGCCCCGTCTTCAGCCGGGACTTGTCCCGCGTCGCCGGGAGCGGCATTCAACCTTCCCCGCCCCTTCATTTCAGACTTTTAAAAGTCTGAAATCAGCCCCGCAAAATGGGGTTTTTTCGCGCTATCGCGTGCCGCACAGTACACCGCGAACACAATGCAGATGCGTACAGAAAAGAGAAGAAAGGTCCCTCACAGAGAACTCAGAGCAAGTTAAAGGGTAATAGTTAATCACTATCGGGTTACTGGCGAATGTGACAGGTCTCAGACGCCGCGGGCCCGGGGCAAGTGCAGGTCTCAGCCGAAGCCTCTGTGATCTCTGTGTCCTCTGTGGTTACTGTCTTCTGCGTCTCCCGGTTTCGGACCTGGTAGCTCCGCAGGTGAGAATCATCCACTCCTCTCGGGGCGGTGAGGGCATTCAGCGCTCTGGGAGGCGCCAGTGCATTCCTTCCCTCAGGCCGTGCTGACCAGTCATAATCACTGATCAAAGCTTGCCCCGCGGGCGGGGAAACGCTTGCAGCAGCCTGTTCTCGCAGCCTATGCTGGACGCCGAAATCAGCCAAGGAGTCACAAGGTGAAGCGATGTTGGATCGGCTGTTGGGTTCTCTTGCTAATCACGTCTGTAAGCAGGGACGGGTCGGCTATGGGACGTATTTCCAGCGTGGGGCGAGGTACAACCGAAACCACGCAGGCAGGAATGGAGGTCACATTGCTCGACGATTTTGAGACCACAGACGGCTGGAAAGCGTTTGCGTCGGACGGTGCAAAGGCGAAGGTCGGTGTGAGGGCAGGCATAAGCGGACAGAGCGTCTGTCTGGACTACGAACTCGGCCATACTCACGGCTACGCGCTGATATCTAAGGAGCTTCCCATGGATCTGCCGGCAAACTTCGAGTTCGTCTTCTTCCTCAGGCAAGATACGCCCCAGGCCAACATGGAGTTCAAGCTGATTGACCCCGACGGCAACACGTTCATGAAAAAGATCTACAGCTTGGGCTCGCCGAACAGATGGAAGAAAATGGTCGTCAGGAAAGACGATATCTTGTGGGCGTGGGGTCCGGCACGGGACGCGCCCCTGAAGCAGATACGCAGGACTGAGTTCGTGGTTACCGGGGCCTCCCGACGGGGACGGATATGTATTGACCGGCTGATGCTGCGCCCGCTGCCTGCCGGGGGCCCGCACCGCCGCAGTGAGCGGGAGCCGTGGGCGGGTTACGTTCCGCGCTGGCTCTCCGAAGAGCAGGCCTACTGGACAATCGTGGGCGCTCCGGAGGATGAAAACGAGGCGATCATCTGCGAAGACGGAACCATTGAACCGCTCAAGAGGGGGTTTTCGGTGCTCCCTCTGTTGCACATGAACGGCAGGGTGGTCTCGCGCAACGATGCCCGATTGGCCCAGTCGCTGGAAGACGGACATCTGCCGGTGCCTGCGGTGGATTGGCGATACGGGCACGTCGCAATGCGCATTCAGTTGTACGCCCACGGCAAGGCCGGTGAGTCGTCGGCCTATGCGAAGTACTCGATCAGGAACGAGGGAACCAGGAAGGTATCCGGAAACCTGCTTCTTCTGGTGCAGCCCTACCAGGTGTACCCACCCTGGCAGGGCGGAGGGGGCTTCTCCCCCATTCAACGTATCAGCTATGACGACGGTGTCGTGAAGGTGAACGGCCGGCGGAGCATCTGGCTGCTAAGCGCGCCCGATGACTTCCGAGCATATACAGAAGACCAAGGGCCGGGTACCGGCGTGCAGACGTTTGATACCGCCGGGGAGCCATTTGCGCATACCCGTGCGGAGGACGCAGACGGTTTTGCCGCGGGGCTGATCAGGTATCATTTCGACCTCCGGCCGAATGAATCGCAGGATTTCTACGTGGTTTTCCCCCTGCATGACCGGGAACCTGACATGGATGTCACGACGGCGCCCTCAGAGGTGGCGCGCCGCTACGAAGAGCGGCTCCGGGAGACGATCGAATACTGGCAACAGCAGGTCAATCGAGTGGGAATCCGCATGCCGGAACAGGCCATACTGGACACATTCAAAGCCAACATCGCCTACAATCTCATCACAAGAGACGGCCCGGCGCTGCAACCCGGCTCGCGGTCCTATGACAAGGCCTGGATGCGGGATGGTTCTATTGCGGCCGTTGCCATGCTCCAGGTCGGACAGACTCAGGTGGCGATGGATTTCGCCCGATGGTACGCGGGCTACCAGCGCGAAAGCGGTGAAGTACCGCCGATTATTGATACCAAGGCTCAGAACCCGCTCTGGGAAGAGGACGAAAAGGGGCTCGTCGAATACGACAGTCAGGGAGAGTTCGTGTGGTTGATTGCGCAGTGCTACGACTACACCCGGGATCGGAGCTTTCTCGAAGAGATGTTCCCTCATGTGATCAAGGCATTGCAGTTCACCCAATATCTCAGGAGGCAGCGGCTTACCCCGGAATACCGGGACGCTCCCCCCGAGAAGAGAGTCTTTTACGGGATTCTTCCTCCGTCAACGAGCCACGAAGGGTACGATATGAAGCATTCCTACTGGGACGACTTCTGGGCCCTCAAGGGTTGGGAGGAGGCAAGGCGAATGGCCGAGATACTGGGGCGTACCGACCTGTTGCCCTGGATCGACAAGGAATACGCCGATTTCAGGAAATGCGTCTATGATTCCATCTCCCTGGTATCAAAGATCAAGAAGATCGACTGCATTCCCGGCTGTGCAGAGCTCGGCGATATTGATCCCACTTCCACCGCAGCCTCCATCGTTTACTGCGATCAGTTGGCCAACATGCCCAGGGAGCAGTTGAATAATACATTTGATTACTTCTATGAGAAGTTGAAGTCGCGGCTCGAGCCCGATGCAGAGTACCGATTCACCCCCTACGAGACGCGCTCCATTTCGGCCTACATCCGCTTAGGCCGCAAGGAGCGGGCACTGCAGCTACTCCGGTTCATTCTGGCATGTCGCAGGCCCCCGGGATGGAACCATCTGGCGGAAGTGGTCCATAGTGATGAGCGCTTCCCCACCTACATAGGTGATATGCCCCATACATGGGTTGGAGCGGAGTTCATCATC
>QNAJ01000063.1 GCA_003641465.1 Verrucomicrobiota bacterium
CGGAGGGTCACGGGCTCTGAGCGTCCGCCGGGCGGTGGTGGCGGCCGCGATTTTCGAGTTCCTCGGCGCGGTGCTGGTGGGGGCCCACGTCACCGATACGGTACGCAAGGGCATAGTCATGCCTTCGGTTTTCGCACACGATCCCCGCCTTTTCGCGATGGGCATGGCCTGTTCGCTGCTGGCCGCAGCGCTGTGGCTCCATCTTGCAAGCTGGTGGGGAATGCCGGTTTCCACCACCCATTCCATTGTGGGCGCGATCGCGGGCTTCGGCCTGGTGGTTGCGGGTGTTGAGGCGGTCAACTGGCACAAACTCTTCCAGATCATCATGAGCTGGCTGATTTCCCCGGTAGCCGGAGGGGTAATGGCGTACCTGATCTTCCGGATAACCGTGTGGCTGATTCTCGGCCGCGATCGTCCGACTACCGCGGCGGTGCATTTCGCACCGCTCATCGTGTTCTATACGGTCTTCATGATGTCGCTGGCGACCATCTTCAAGGGGCTCGGACACATTATCCGTGAAAAGAACATTGCGTTCCTGACCGGACCCAACGCGCTGATCGTCTCAGCCGCCGTCGCCTTCGCCGCCGCCGCCGGGGCCCGGATCCTGCTGCGAAGGGCCATGAGCGGCTGGCACCACAAACCCCTCGACCAACAACTCGAACGGGTCGAAAGATCTCTGGCCCCCCTGGTGATCTTCACCTCCTGCTGCGTGGCCTTCGCACACGGGTCAAACGACGTAGCCAACGCCATCGGTCCCCTTGCGGCGATTGTGGATGTTATCAGGACCAACACCGTCAAGCTCAAGGTCGCGGTTCCGCTATGGGTGCTGGCACTTGGGGGAACCGGGATTGCATTGGGACTGGCCACCTACGGATACCGGGTAATGTATACAGTGGGTACCCGGATCACTCAGCTGACCCCGTCCCGCGGAATAGCCGCCGACGTAGCGGCTGCCACTGTGGTACTCGTGTGCAGCCGCATGAAACTGCCCATATCCACCACCCATACTATCGTGGGCGCCATCTTCGGGGTGGGCATGGCACGGGGCCTGGCCGCCATAGATCGCCGGATTGTGAGGGAAATAGCGTTCTCCTGGCTTCTGACTGTGCCGGTGGCAGCCGCCCTCAGCGCCGTACTGGTACTTGCCGCCTGGCGGATTTTCGGAGCTTGAGCCGGACCGACTCTCCGCCCACAGTCCGCGATGGCCGTAATCCATCCTGCCCGCCACGTTTTTCCGCTTTGACAAGCAGCGGCCGGTGTGGCACACAGAGTTCCCCGGCAGCCGGGCAGACGGCCCACAGAGGGAAGCCATGTGGCGGGAAGGGGGCTATCCGCATCCGGGGCCGAAGATCTCAGAGAAGAGGAGAGTTTTACCATGTACAGCGCATCCGACCTGCGTAAAGGCCTCAAGATCGAGATAGACGGCGAGCCGTATGAAATCGTCGAATTCCAGTTCGTTAAACCGGGGAAAGGGCAAGCGCTTTACCGGTGTAAAATCAAGAACCTGCTCACCGGCGCAACTCTGGACAAGACCTTCCGAGCCGCTGACAAGATCGGCAAGCCGGATCTGGAGGAGCGCGACATGATCTATTCCTATCCCGACGGAGATCAATATGTATTCATGGATGCTACGACGTATGACACTGTCCCTGTCTCCGGGGATATGCTGGGCATCCGTAAGTACTTCCTGGAAGAAGATATGGAGGTGAAAATCCTCTTCCATAACGGCCGACCGATTGATATCACTCTGCCTTTCTTTGTAGAAAAAAAGGTCGCCCGCACCGAACCGGGCGTCCGCGGCGATACGGCTACCAACGTCACCAAACCCGCCCAATTGGAAAACGGGTATGAACTGCAGGTCCCCCTTTTCATAAATGAAGGGGATGTGATCCGCATAGACACCCGAACCGGCAAGTACGTAGACCGGGTAAGCAAGGGATAGCATTCACCTTGGCAGACCACCGGGGATGAACGTCAGCAGTGATGGGGTGGACATCGAGCGGGCACGGGCTGAACTCGTCGGTGCCTGCCGTGATTTCTTCGCGTCGCGCGGTTATTGCGAAGTCTTCACGCCGGTAATGATCGCCGCGCCGGCGATGGAAGAAAACATTGACGCGGTGCCCTGCCGCGACGGGTACTTGCGAACCTCACCAGAACTCCAGATGAAGATCCTGATCGCCCGGGGACATTCCCGGATTTTCCAGATAGGGCCCTGCTTCCGACTGGGTGAGTTGGGCCCGCTGCACCGGCCGGAGTTTCTCATGCTGGAATGGTATCGCACGCGCTGTACCCACCTTGATATTCTCCTGGAGACCCGTTGCCTGCTCCAGGGGATCCTGCGACGCTTCGAGGAGGCAGGACGCCCTCCCGCAGGGGCAAACCGCCTTGGACTGAAAGGGCCCTGGGAAACGATCACGGTGCGCGAAGCCTTCCTGCGATCCGCCGGATGGGACCCCATCGCCGAGTTCGACGAGGACCGGTTCTGGTCGGACCTGGTGCTCAAGGTAGAGCCGGATCTGCCCTCTGAGGTACCGGTGGTGCTTACCGAGTACCCTGCGGCGGCCGGCGGTTTTGCGCGCCGGAAGGAGCAGGATCCGCGGATAGCCGAGAGATGGGAACTCTATGTCGGCGGCGTGGAAATCGCCAATGGGTGCGCCGAAATCATTTCCCGGCAGGAACACCTGGAGCGGCTGCAGCAGGCCGCTGATTATCGCCGGAGACACGGCAAACCCCTGTACCCGATCGACGAGGGATTTCTTGCAGCCCTCGACCACATGCCCTCGTGTGCTGGAGTTGCTGTTGGTCTGGACCGGCTGCTTATGGTATTACTGGGATACGAGTCCCTCGACGAAGTGACTCCCCCCGCCCTCTCCAGCGGCGCGGATGGCCCGGACGGGCACCAGCCTCAACGTTCCTGATGTACCTGCTCAACCGCGACGACGCGACCGTCCTTCCCGAACTCCACACGTAGCCGCTCGTATTCGTGGACACGGTCCACGTCTACCCAGACGGTATCCCGGACAGTGCGATAGCGTCCGGTAGAGTCGCGCACCCGGAAACGCCCCTCCACGCGCTGCCGGTCGCGAGTTGTGTACGTGCCGACATATGACCAGATCTCGTGCCGTCCTTCGGCGGTGGTCCGGATATATTTCCTGTCGGGCTGACCCAATGCCAGGAACACCGCGTCCCGGCTGTATCCCGGCCGCACCAGTCCCTTGCGTACGTTTTCCTGCACATCGGGCTCCAGCGTCTCGTAGATCTCCGGATGTGTCTTGATGCGGTAGGCCGGGGTATCACAGCCCACCGCCAGCAGCAACGCCACCATGACAGCAGGAAAAGCCACTCGCATTGTCACGACCGTATGCTCTCCTTCTGCTCGCCTGTCCAGATGAGCAACTCGTCTACCCGTTGCAGGAGTTCCTTGGGCGAAAACGGCTTCGCCATGTAGGTAACCTTTCCCCCGCCCGCTCGCACCAGTCGGCCCACCAGATCATCGTAACCGAATCCGCTTACCAGGATCACGGCGGTCTCCGGAGCAGATTCTCGCAATCGGGGCAGGACTTCCGTAATCGTTCCTCCCGCCATGGTCAAATCCAACACCGCCACGTCAAAATCAACACATCCTTCTCTGACCATACGCATTACCTTATCGAAACCGTCAACCGTCTTGACATGCCAGCCTTCGCTCTCCAGTGTCCGGGCGACCAGTTCACGGACCAGGTCATCGTCATCTCCCACCAGCGCCCGGCCGACCGGTGCCGCCGGCAGCACCCGGAGCGTACCGTCCTCATCCGCCACAACCTCCGGCGGCAGTCTCTCATGCACACGTTCGGCCAAGGGGAGATAGAGAGTCGCGCGGGTTCCCTTCCCCGGCCGGGAATCCAGCTCCAGCCATCCCCCGTTCTGCTCGGCCATTCCCCGGACAATGGAAAGCCCCATTCCGCGTTTGCCGGCGCGGCTGTGAGTGGTGAAGAACGGGTCCATGGCGTGCTGCAGGACATCCGGCGACATGCCTATGCCGGTGTCCATCACGTCAATCCGCATGAATGTCCCCGCCCGCTTGGCTCCAGTACGTCCCCGGGCGTCACGCGCTCCGACACGTACCGGCTCCGCCCGGATGGTGAGGGTTCCGCCCTCAGGCATAGCCTCGACCGCGTTGCGGATAAGCTGAACCACAGCTTCCTGCAGTTGGACGCGGTCGGCGAGAAGGGGGGGCAGTCTTTCCGGCCACTCCAGTTTCAGCCGGTAGCGCTTACCTGTGCCGCGATAGCTCGACAAGGCCACCCGGGCCACTGCCGGAAACATGCGATCAATCCTGATTTCTTCAGGCATCACGAAGGACTTGCGGCCACACAGCTGGATCTGGTTGACCAGTTGCGCGCACCTTTCCACCTGATCCAAAGCGGTTTTCAGCCCCTCGGCTATGGGATCGTCGGACTTGAATCCGTCGAGTGCCAGCTCGATGAATCCGCGGATAGGTGTCAGCAGATTATTGAATTCGTGGGCCAGACCTTCGGCAAGCGTGCCGATGCGCTGCTGCCCGATCTCCTCCAGTGCCTGCCTCTCGGCCTCATGGTAACGCTGGGTATCGCGGACCAGTCCCAGCATGAAGCGGGGTGCGCCCGAGGCGGGATAGGGCACTGCCAGAAGGTGAAGCCATTGCCACTGCTCCTGCGTCGTACGGGCGCGGACTTCTATTTCCGCACCGCGACCGCTGAGCAACATCTTCCAAAACAGCTTGGCTTGCGCCAGATCGTCGGGATGTATCCACTCTTCCAGACGATCGAACGAGAAGGCGCCATCAGCGCCGGCTGCACCCAGGAGCTTTTCCGGACCTCCATTCAGCCACACCACGCGGCGAGTGCGAAGGTCCAAACGGAAGCACACATCGCCCGCTCGCTCCATCAGGATCCCCAGAGCCTTCGTGTCGCTGTCGGGGTCGGGCGCTCCTCGCGTCATTTCACGCTGCGCGGTCATTCTCCGGCGACCTTCGGGCTGTTGTCAGCGCCATGAGCTTCGCCTACACGTTCAGAGCAAACTATAGCACGCTTTCTGCCAATGTCATTATCCGACTTCTTCTCCGGCGGGACACATGGGAGGCTACCTGTGCAGCGCGGTTAGCACCGCGAATCTGCAGTGGAAAGAGACCATATCCAGACGTCGCTACGGTGCTAATTCCATTGCGCTGGGACCGCTTGTATGATAGTGTTTTTTGATTGTGGGGGGTAAAGGGTAGGTGGGCGCCAACACAGTGCTATTTTTGTCAAGAAAATAACATGCCAGCGCAAAAAAAACAGCCAAATTCTTCCAAAAGGGCCAAGCCGAAGCAAACCAGGCCCCGCGGCGGAGCGCGCTACGACGCCACCTCGATCACGGTACTCAGCGGCATCGAAGCGGTGCGCAAGCGGCCCGCCATGTACATCGGGGACACCGGCTCCCGCGGCCTCCATCATCTGGTCTACGAGGTGGTGGACAACAGTATTGACGAAGCCCTGGCAGGCCACTGCCGGCACATTAAGGTCACTTTGAACGCCGATGGTTCGTGCACAGTCGTGGACGACGGGCGCGGGATACCGGTTGATCTCCACGCCACCGAGAAGCGCCCAGCGGTGGAGGTAGTGCTCACTACACTCCATGCGGGCGGCAAGTTCGATCAGAAAAGCTACCGCATATCCGGCGGGTTACATGGTGTCGGCGTGTCCTGCGTCAATGCTCTGAGCGAATGGCTGGAGGTGGAAGTGCGCCGCGACGGCCGTATCTACCATCAGCGCTATGAACGCGGCGAGCCGGTCACCCGACTGGAGACCATCGGCAAAACCAAGAGTACGGGGACCAAGATAACTTTCCGACCCGATCCGGAGATCTTTCCGGCGACCGAGTTCAACTGGGACACACTGGCTTCCCGGCTGCGGGAACTGGCATTTCTCAATGCGGGAATCCAGATAGTGCTCGAGCAGGAAGACCCCCCGCGCAAGGAAGTGTATCGTTACACCGGGGGAATCAAGGAATTCGTCCAGCACCTGAATACCAGCAAACCCACCCTGCACTCGATTATCTATTTCACCCAGCAGAAGGACAGCGTTCAGGTCGAGATTGCCATGCAGTACACCGATACCTTTGTCGAAAATATCTATGCTTACGCGAACAATATCAACACCATCGAGGGGGGCACACATCTCAGTGGATTCCGCTCGGCTCTCACACGGACGATTAATGCCTACGCGCGGGCAAATCGGCTGATAAAGGACGACAAACTGGCCATCTCGGGGGAAGACGCGCGGGAAGGGCTGACTGCAGTGATCAACGTGCGCCTCCCCAATCCTCAATTCGAAGGCCAGACCAAGACCAAGCTGGGCAACAGCGAAATGCAGGGCTTGGTGGAATCCATAGTCAACCAGGAGCTGGGGACCTTTTTTGAAGAGCATCCCTCAGTAGCCCGCCGGATCGTGGACAAGGCCCTCACCGCAGCCCGGGCACGCACCGCCGCGCGCAAGGCCCGGGATCTCGCTCGACTCAAGGGCGCTCTGGACAGCGGCAACCTTCCGGGCAAGCTGGCCGATTGCAGCGAACGGGATCCCCAGTTGGCCGAGCTTTTTATCGTGGAAGGCGACAGTGCCGGTGGCTCGGCAAAGCAGGGGCGCGACCGGCGCTACCAGGCGGTACTGCCGCTGCGCGGCAAAGTGCTCAATGTCGAAAAGGCACGCCTGGACAAAATCCTGCACAATGAGGAGCTGAGTACGCTGATCACTGCCATCGGAACCGGAATCGGCGACGATGATTTTGACCTGAAGAAGGCCCGCTACCACCGCATCATCATCATGACCGACGCCGACGTTGACGGGTCTCACATCCGAACGCTGCTGCTGACCTTCTTCTACCGGCAGATGCGACAGCTTATCGAATATGGGCATGTGTACATTGCCCAGCCTCCGCTGTATAAGATCAAGCGGCGGAAACGCGAAGAGTACGTCGAGAACGACCAGCAACTTACCTCTATACTTCTGGAGCTCGGTGCGGAGGACACGCAGGTTCTCGATTCGCGCGGCAAAAAGATTCTGGAAGGCGCCCGCCTGCTCTCATTACTCAAGCTGGTCGCACGCTACGAGGAAATCCAGAGACGCATGCGACGACGCGGCATTGACCCGGACGAATACCTGCAACTCCGCGACAAGCGCAAGCGCTTCCCGCAATACCTTCTTCTTGTCTACGAAGGCAAACGTCCCATCGAGCGACACTACGCATACAGCGAAGCCGACCTGAGGGCCCGCACAGAGGAACTCGAAAAGAAATTCGGGAAGCAACTCGAGCTGTTCGGTGACGAGATCGGGCCCACCGAAAAGGCGGAGGAAGCAGGTCCCACCGTCAGGCTGGTAGAGCTGTTCTTCGGTCCGGAGCTTACGAAGTTGGTAAACAGCCTGGAGCGCTATGGGTTCGACGTTTCCGCCCTGATGGAACACGACGAGCCCATTCTCCAGGTGCGGAGCGGCAGTGAGACCTGTCCGGTCGGGTCACTGGTCGGCCTGCTCGAAGCGGTACGCACAGTTGGGCGTAAAGGCATCACCATACAGCGTTATAAGGGGCTGGGCGAAATGAATCCCCAGCAGCTCTGGGAGACAACGATGAATCCCGAAACCCGCAAGCTGGTCAAAGTGGTGCTGGAGGA
>QNAJ01000064.1 GCA_003641465.1 Verrucomicrobiota bacterium
CGGTTTGGCACCTCGATGTCGGCTCATCGCATCCTGGGGCTGGAGAAGGTCCCAAGGGTTGGGCTGTTCGCCCATTAAAGCGGTACGTGAGCTGGGTTCAGAACGTCGTGAGACAGTTCGGTCCTTATCCACCGCGGGCGCAGGAGATCTGAGGAGGGCATTCCCTAGTACGAGAGGACCGGGAATGACGTACCTCTGGTGTTCCAGTTGTCCCGCCAGGGGCATCGCTGGGTAGCTATGTACGGACGGGATAAGCGCTGAAGGCATCTAAGCGCCAAGCCCACTCCAAGATCAGATCTCCCTTCCCGATCCTTCCTTCGGGAAGGGTCGGGACTGAAGGCCACCCGAAGATTACGGGTTTGATAGGCCGGGTGTGCAAGTCCCGTGAGGGATTGAGCTAACCGGTACTAATCGGCCGTGAGGCTTGACCACTAATTTCCCGGCGTGAATCCGGCCGTCCACTATGCAGAGGATTTCCGCGATTTGTTTCCGGTGACCATGGCGAGGGGGAAACACCCGTTCCCATTCCGAACACGGAAGTTAAGCCCCTCAGCGGCGATGGTACTGCCCCGGAAGGGGGTGGGAGAGTAGCACGTTGCCGGGAACGTTCGATTCAGGCCGCCCGCAGCACGCGGGCGGCTTTTCTTTTGGCCGGCCGGGGGTGCCGCGGATATTTCCCGCTTATTGGCCTTGCTTCGGACGCAGGGCAAGGCTAGGGTAGGGGACTCGGTCCGTGATCCCCGGAATCACCGCGGGATGCGCGGATCATCATTTTGCAGGGAAGGAGTGTGATGGATAGATGGAAAGTGCGCGAGCGTCAGCACCCAAAGAGCACAAGGAAGTGGATACCGAGGCGCTGAAGGGCAATCAGGAAAACGAACTGGACGCCCTCTATACCAATGCGCTGAAGCAGTTCGAGGAAGGTTCCATTATCAAGGGCCGCATCCTCGAAGTTCGGGAGGACGGAGTATTGGTGGATATCGGGTATAAGTCTGAAGGCGTGGTCCCGGCTTACGAGCTGGAGGACCTGGAGAATATCCGCCCGGGCGACGAGATCGAGGTCCTGGTCGAAAGCCTGGAAGATGATGACGGCATGCTCGTTATCAGCAAGCGGAAAGCGGAGCAGAAACGTAACTGGGAACGGCTGGCCAAGGAATACCGCGAAGGCGATGTCATTGAAGGAGTGATCAAGTCACGGGTAAAGGGAGGCCTGATCGTGGATGTGGGGGTGGACGCCTTTCTGCCGGGATCGCAGTTGGACACCGGACCGGTCCGGGACGTGGGACCCTACATCGGTCGACGTTTCGAATTCAAAATCATCAAGATGAACCCTAACCGCCGCAACCTGGTGGTCTCCCGGCGGGAGCTGATCGAAGAACGGCACCGGGAACGGAAGCGGAAACTGTTGGCGGAAATTCAGGAGGGCCAGATCCGCAAAGGCGTGGTGAAGAACATCACCGATTTCGGTGCCTTCATAGATCTGGACGGTATGGACGGTCTGCTCCACGTCACGGACATGCGCTGGGGCCGGGTAGGGCATCCCTCCGAAGTGCTTTCGGTGGGGCAGGAAGTCGAAGTGATGGTCCTGCGGGTCGACCGGGAAAAGGAACGCATAAGCCTGGGACTGAAGCAGAAGACACCCAATCCGTGGGAGCACGTCGAAGAGCGGTATCCGGTCGGCAGCCGGGTGAAGGGACGCGTGGTGAACCTTCTGCCCTACGGCGCCTTTGTGGAGCTGGAAGACGGCGTTGAAGGACTCATCCATGTCTCGGAGATGTCCTGGACCCGGCGTATCAACCGGGCAAGCGAAGTCCTTTCCGTGGGCGACGAAGTGGAAGCCGTGGTTCTCAGTGTCAATAAGCAGGAACGCAAGATTTCGCTGAGCCTCCGGCATACTACGGTCAACCCGTGGGATACGGTCAAGGAGCGCTATCCCATCGGGGCCCGGGTCAAAGGGCGGGTCCGGAACTTCACCAGCTACGGAGCCTTCGTTGAGCTGGAAGAGGGTGTGGACGGGATGATCCACGTTTCCGATCTTTCCTGGACCCGCAAAGTCAACCACCCCTCCGAGATACTGCAGAAGGATCAGATGGTGGAAGCGGTGGTGCTGGAAGTAGACCCCGAGAACCGCAGAATCAGCCTGGGCCTCAAACAGGCTCAGGAAGATCCCTGGGCTACGGTGGGCAGCCGTTACCAGGTCGGGCAGAAGGTCAAGGGCCGGGTGGTCCGGCTGGCGCCTTTCGGCGCTTTCATTGAGCTGGAGCCGGGCGTGGAAGGTCTGGTGCATGTGAGCGAGATCAGCGATGAGCGGGTCGAGAACGTCGCTGATGTCCTCCAGGAAGGGCAGGAGATCGAAGCCCGCGTGATCCGGATCGACACGGTGGAACGACGTATCGGTTTGAGTATCCGTGCCGCCCAGGTTCCCGACGAGGAATTCCGGGCAGAGGCCTACGCGGCCACCGCCATGGCCGGAGAGAACCTGGTGGACCTCGGTGGCGTATTCGAGGACGTACTCGGCTCGGAAAAGGAAAAGACCGAGGAGTGGCGTCCGGGAGAGTAAGGTTGCCGGCGGCACGCTTTCCTGTTTCCGGCCCGCGGAATTCCTGACCGGTGAAGGATATGCAGGAGCAGCAGGTCGAAACCCTCTTGCGCCGTACGGTGCAGGTGCACACCGCGGAGGAACTGCGCCGGAAGCTGGAACGGGCGGGCGGCGAGGGACGGCCATTGCGGATCAAATTCGGGGCCGACCCATCCGCGCCGGACATACACCTGGGGCATGTGGTGGCGTTGAACAAGCTGCGCGAATTCCAGGAACTGGGTCATGAGGTGATCTTCATCATCGGCGACTTCACCGGCATGATCGGCGATCCCTCCGGCCGCACGCGCACGCGCCCCCCGCTCACCCGCGAGGAAGTGGAGCGCAATGCGCGTACCTACCGGGAGCAGGTGTTCCGATTCCTGATACCGGAAAAGACCCGGATCCGTTTCAACTCGGAGTGGTGTGACCCTTTGAACTTCGCCGACGTCATCCGGCTGGCCGGAAGAGTGACGGTGGCCCAGATGCTGGCGCGCGATGATTTCTCGCGGCGCTATGCGGAAGGGCAGCCGATCTCGCTGGTAGAGTTTCTTTATCCCCTCATCCAGGCCTATGATTCGGTGGTGATCGAGGCGGATGTCGAGGTGGGGGGTACGGACCAGCTTTTCAATATGCTGCTGGGACGCGAGCTGCAGCGGGAGATGGGCCGGGAGCCGCAGGTGGTGATGACCCTTCCGCTGCTGGAAGGTATTGACGGCGTGCAGAAGATGAGCAAATCGCTGGGAAACTATATCGCGGTGAACGACCCGCCGGATGAGATTTTCGGCAAGTGCATGTCAGTAAACGACGAACTGATGTGGCGCTATCTCGACCTGGTGCTTTGCCGCTCAGAGGACGAGCTGGCGCGACTGCGCCGTGAGGTTGATGCTGGAAACGTCAACCCGCGGGACGTCAAGCTGGACATGGCCGAGGAAATCGTGCGGCGTATCCACGGTGAGGATCAGGCGCGCCGGGCGCGGGAGAACTTCCTCAGAATATTTTCCCGCCGGCAGACGCCCGAGAGCGTCCCGGAAGTCGAAGTGACGGTCATCTCGGGGGAAGCGATTGCGGTGCTCGATCTGATCATGTCCGCGGGCCTGGCGCCGAGTCGCAGCGAGGCGCGCAGGCTTATCGAGCAGGGCGCGGTCAGGATCGATGGGCGACGCGTCGGCGACGTGGGCGAAAAGATCGTCCTGCTGGCGGAAGGGGTTCTGCTGAAAGTGGGCAAGCGCCGCTTCGCGCGGCTGGTTCCCGCATGAGACTCCGTACGGGGGAGCAGCAGTTGATATTTCACCGGTTTGTCGTACATATGATGATGAGGAGGATGTGCCGTGAGTCATGATGATCCCAGACCACCTGAAGACGAGTTTGTTCGCGGACTGAAGCGGATACTGCAGGGGTTGCAGGCGGAGCAAGCTTCCGCGGGATCGCAGGTTGAACCGTCGCATGACGGTGCGGACAGGGCCAGGGAAGAAGAGAGACGCCGGGCTGAGACCCTGCGGCGGATCCGCGAGTTCAACCTGAAGCCGCGCGAGATACGTGACTACCTGGATCAGTATGTCATCAGCCAGGACGAAGCCAAGAAGGTACTGGCGGTAGCGGTCTGCGACCATTTCAACCGGATCAGACGCTGCATGGAGGATCCCGAACTGCGCGAGCAGGAATACACCAAGCAGAACATTCTTCTGATGGGACCGACCGGGGTGGGTAAGACCTATCTGATGCGATGCATCGCCCGGTTGATCGGGGTACCCTTTGTCAAGGCGGACGCCACCAAGTTCTCGGAGACCGGCTATGTCGGCTATGACGTGGAAGATCTGGTGCGGGATCTGGTGAAGATGGCTGGTGGCAACGTGGAGTTGGCGCAGTACGGAATCATATACCTGGATGAAATTGACAAGATTGCCTCTCAACCTACCGCAGGTGGTGTCCGGGATGTCTCCGGTCGCGGTGTGCAGGTGAACCTGCTCAAGCTGATGGAGGAGACCGAAGTAAATCTTTACAGCCAGACGGACCTGGTGGGCCAGATGCAGGCCCTGATGGAGATGCAACGCACCGGCAGCTTCCGTAAGCGGACCATAAACACGCGCTACATACTTTTCATCGTGAGCGGGGCTTTTGATGGGCTGGTGGACATTGTCCGGCGGCGGGTGGAAAGCGCCCCGATCGGCTTTACGGCGGAGCAGACGACGGGCGAACGGACGGCTACCGACTATCTGAGAATGGCGCAGGCGCAGGATTTCATTCAATTCGGATTCGAGCCGGAATTCATCGGACGGCTGCCGGTGCGCATCGCCTGCGATCCGCTGTCGGAACGGGATCTGGAAGAGATTCTGCTGCATTCCCGCGGCAGCATTCTGGAGCAGTACCGGGAGGATTTCCGGGGTTACGGTATTGAGTTCGATATCACCCGGGAAGCGGTGGAAGAGATTGCGCGGCGGGCGGTCCGCGAGAAGACCGGTGCCCGCGGACTGCTCACAGTGCTGGAGAGGATCTTCCGTGACTTCAAGTATGAGTTGCCCTCCACTTCAGTGAGGTCGTTCGAAGTGACGCGGGAGACGGTGGAAAATCCGCGCGGGACCCTGAAAGAGCTGATCATGAAGCATGCGGATTCGCAGCGTGACGTGCTGCGCTCGGAAATCAACCGGTTCCTGGAGCGGTTCAACCGTGCTCACGGGCTGGATCTCCGCTTTGATGCCTCGGCCGTGGAGGCGCTGGTGGAGGAAAGTCTCAACAGTGGGCGGACAATCCGGGCCTTGTGCGAAGATAAATTCCGGGACTATCAGTACGGCATGAAACTGGTAGCGGCGAAGACCGGTAATCGTACGTTTGTGGTCACTGCCGAGGCGGTACGGAATCCGGAAAGAGAGCTTTCAAGGTGGGTGATGGAGAACTATCCCCGGGCCGGAGAAGCGGTCAAGGGTGCTGGGAGCGGTGGGGCATAATTTCGCGTATCCGATATGGACTACGAAAAGAAAAGGTTCGACTTCATTTACGCGCTGGAGAACACCGAAATCGTGCGGTTGCCGCGCCAGCGGCTGGAGACATTCGGTACCACCCTGTTGCACTACCATCTGATCACGGAATTGATGGACGAGGTCGGCAGATCGCGGATCCGGCAGGGGAAGGTCAAGGCGTACCGGCCCGAGATCATCACACCGGAAAGATTCGGGCGCGAGATCCTGGAAGGTTTCGGTGAAGAGGCGCGGAAGTACATCGAGTGGCTGCGGAGCCACGAGTCGGACATCTACATACTCAAGTACGGATTCAGGATCACCAAGGAGGAGATCAGCGAGCAGACAGTCAGCGCGAATGCCGACCTGGTGGTGGAACAGGTCTGCCGGGAAGTGGACCAGCGGCAGGAGGCGATGCATGGAGTGGTCAAGGGGGTGGAGGATCCCTGGGAGGTATGCCTGCTCAAACTGCTGGTGGAAGTGGCGCGGTTTTCAGCGCCGTACAACGCCAGGGAATTGCGGAAGACGATGCCGGCACCCCGCGAGGAGATCGAGAAGGAGTTTGCCGCTGCGCAGATGGATCCGTCGCGTCTGAGCAGGTTGGCCGCCAAGCTGAAGCAGTACGATTTATTCGAAGAATACGAGGATCGTTTCTTCTCGCTGGTGCGTCGGCACAGCCGTGGATGAAGTTCCGCTATTAAGGTGTCGGCTGCGTGCGCCAGAAATTGACTGGCAGCGGAGGTCGGGCGACGCTATCTTGAAAGCCGGCGAGGCGATGATCGCACCCCGGTAGCTCAGCAGGACAGAGCAGCGGACTTCTAATCCGCAGGTCGCGCGTTCGAATCGCGCCCGGGGTGCCACTCTTTCGACCTGTCGGCGGGAAGCGGTTGGGGTTGCGTAGCCCGGAAGCTTCATCCTCACGCAAGACAGGCCGGGTCGGTTCCAATTGCCGACCCAGTAGAGACGGAACCGATGGCATGCGACGCAGTTGGGTAGAAGTGGATCTGAACGCGCTGGCGGAAAACATCCGGGCGATCCGTGCCGGCCTTTCGCCACGCACGGAGATTATTTTTGTGGTCAAGGCGGATGCCTACGGGCACGGCGCGGTTCCGGTAGCCCGCAAGGCGGCGGCCTGCGGCGTAAAGTGGTTCGCGGTGGCATTTCCGGACGAAGCTGTTGAGGTAAGGCGTGCCGCGCCGGAGGCGGAGCTGCTTCTGCTGGGAGTGGCCGCCGCCGAAGACGTGCCAGCGCTTCTGGAACATCGAATCATTCCCATCGTGGTTGATGAGGAACAGGGCCGGGAGCTCGCTGCCGCCGCCGCGGACCGCGGCAGGCGGCTGCCGGTTCACGTGAAAGTCGATACCGGAATGGGCCGGCTGGGTATTCCGTGGACGGATGCGTACGAGGTCATATGCCGGCTGGCCGACCAGCCGGGAATCGAGATCACCGGCCTGTGCAGTCATTTTGCGAAAGTGGAGCCGGACGACGAGGAACAGGCAAGGGAGCAGGCCGAGAGGTTTTTTTCTATTTCCCGGCAGGTGGAAGAAGAGCTGGGTAGGAAGCTGTTCAAACACATGTCGAGCAGTCGTGCCTTTCTCTATCGCCGTGAATGGGATCTGGATGGAATCCGCCCGGGTATCGCGCTGTACGGGTACGGTACCGGGGAGGCTTGGGTGCGGGCACGCACCCGCCCGATATTGAGCTGGAAAGCCGAGGTTATCCAGGTCAAGCGGCTCCCGGCCGGACATCCGATCGGTTACTACGGTACCTACCGGACGCGCCATGAGACGGAAATAGCGGTTATTGCTGCAGGTTACGCTGACGGGTATCTGAGAATGTTGAGCAATCGCGGCGCGGTACTGATCCATGGTCGGAGATGCCCGGTGGTGGGCCGGGTGAGTATGAACTGGATTACGGTGGAGGTGGGCCCGGGAAGCGGGGTGCGCCGGGGAGACGAAGCGGTTCTGATCGGCCGGCAGGGGGAGGAGGAAATCTGGGCCGACGAACTCGCCACCCTTTGCCGGACAATTCCCTACGAGATTCTGACCGAGATTGACCCCCGGCTTGAGCTGCGCTATCTGGGCGCCTGAGGGGTGCCGCGGGATTCATTTCTGCAGGGACCTTCTGCTACA
>QNAJ01000065.1 GCA_003641465.1 Verrucomicrobiota bacterium
CAGATCACCGGAGGCAGGTCGGCCGGGGAAGGCAGATAGTGAATCACGCCGTCCAGCAGGCGCTGAATGCCCTTGTTCCGGAACGCCGAGCCGCAGAATACCGGCACCACGCGCCGCGCGATAGTGGCCCGCCGCAGGGCTGAGCGGATCTCCGCGGGGCGGAGTTCTTCGCCCTCCAGGAACTTGTGCAGCAGCGCGTCCTCCAACTCGGCACACTTTTCCACCAGATTCTCACGCCAGCGCAGGGCTTCCTCCCGCATCTCGTCGGGGATCTCCTCCTCATGATGAACGGTGCCCAGCGACTCGTCGTCATAGTAGACCGCCCGCATGGTCACCAGGTCTACCACGCCGCGGAACCGATCCTCCGCCCCCAGCGGAATCACCACCGGCACGGCGTTGGCCCCCAGCTCGCTCTGGATTTCATTGACCACTGCGAAAAAGTCCGCCCCGATGCGGTCCATCTTGTTGACGAAGGCGATCTTGGGCACGCTGTAGCGTTCACTCTGAAGCCACACCTTTTCAGATTGCGGCTCGACTCCCCCGACTGCACAGAAAAGAGCGATAGCCCCGTCCAGGACCCGCAGGCTGCGCTCCACCTCGGCGGTAAAGTCCACGTGGCCGGGCGTGTCTATCAGGTTGATCTGATGGCCCTGCCAGGAAATGGTGGTAGCCGCCGAGGTGATGGTGATTCCCCGCTGCCGCTCCTGTTCCATCCAGTCGAGTTGTGCGGACCCCTCATGTACTTCGCCGACCTTGTGGGTCTTGCCCGAATAGAAAAGCATCCGTTCGCTGACCGTGGTCTTGCCGGCATCAATATGCGCCATGATGCCTATGTTGCGGACCTTCTCTATTGGAACCTGTCTGCTGCTTCCCATAGGGCTTTCTACTCCCCACAGTTTCCATTACCTGCCGCAGGAGGCGATAAACGCGGCGCAATATGGTGCAACCGCACTGCCAGCGCAAGCCCCAAACAACGTTTTTCTCGTAAGAGCGACTGTGCTCTCGGGGAAGGCCGGTCAGACCTGTCCGATGACTACGCGCAGGACATCCTCGGTAGTGATCAGGCCGGCACATTCCACCGCGTCGCCCACCAGGAGGAGGGGCTCCCGCAGCACACGCATCTGCTTGAGAACTTCGGTCAGGGGGGCCTCACGGGGCACAAAGCAGGGCGGAAGAAGAAACTCTGCCAGCGGGGCACTTTCCCCCTGCAGGCGAAGCACGTCGAGAACATTGACCGTCCCCACTACCCGGCCCGGTGTTCCGTCCAGCACCACCAGCCGGCTGTGTCCGCTGCGGCGGGCTACCTCTACCGCCCGGGAGCCGTTGCTGTCCAGGGGCACCCAGACCATTTCGGCAACCGGAGTCATGACCTGTTCGGCATGTTTGGCGGGAAGTTCCAGGATGGCGGTTATGATTTCCCTTTCCCGGCGCCCCAGCCCGCCGGCGTATTCGCTTTCCATTGCGAGCAGGCGCAGCTCGTCGCGGGTGACAAAAGGCCGGCGGAAAGCAGCGCGGTGAGCGGGAAAAGGCACAAGAATTTTCACCAGGCCGGTTAGTATCCTTCCGATAGGATACAAGAGCTTCTCGCTGAATTTCAGCAGCCCGATAAACCGCAAAGATCTTTCCGTGGGCGCGGCGCGGAACCACGCCTTGGGCAGGTATTCCCCGAAAATCAGCATGACCACGGTCATGGCGATCCCGGCAATGCTGGTGCCCCACGCCCCCGCTACGCACGCCGCCAGCGAAGCCGCGCTTACCGAAGCGATCACGGTAAAGAGATTGGTGCCTACCAGAGTGGTACCGAACAGCCGGTCGGGATTGTGCAGGAAATGGTCCGCCAGCACAGCCCGCCGATCCCCCTGCCGGATGAAATGTTCCAGGCGCACCCGCCGGAGGGAAATCACGCCGGTCTCGATCCCGGCGTAGAAGGCGGTCAGCAGTACGGCGGTTGTCACCACGGCAAGCTGGAACATGGCCGCAATCATGCGCTCTCTTCCTCCAGCTTCTCGAGAAGGAGTCGTCTGATCCGGTGTTTTTTCACTTCCAGCACCCGCACCCGCACCCGCTGCGCGGTCACGACATCGCCGGGACGGGGCACGCGGTTGAGGTGTTCCATTACCCAGCCGCTGAGCCGGTCAGAGCCCTCACTGCGCAGTGACACGCCGATCCTGTCGTTGATGTCTTCCAGATTCCAGCGTCCGTCCACCACCCAGCGGCGGGGGGAGACCTGCTCCATAACCGGAGGAGGCTCACCCATCTCATCTTCAATCTCACCGGTGATTTCTTCCAGGAGATCGCCGCGGGTCACCACGCCGGCAAGCCCCCCGTACTCATCCACCACCAGTGCAATACGCAGGTGTTCATCCAGAAAACGTGCCAGCAGCTTGTCCAAGTGGGCGTTCTCAGGAACATACACGGCCGGAAGCAGCGCTCGCTCGCGCCGGTGTCGGGGATCCAGCAGAAATGCCTTCACATCCAGCACTCCCACGATCTCTTCGAGGGAGCCACGGTACATCGGCAGATAGCGCGTCCACGACTCCCGCGCCAGGCGGAGCAGATCCGCAGTAGGCGCATCGGCTTCCGCGGCCTGCAGGTCCACCCGCGGTGTCATAATATCCGCCGCCCGTAACCGGCACAGGCGGATCACCGCCCGGACCATCCTTTCCTCTTCGGGATCAATCCCCCCGTGCTCGCCGGTGATATCTACGATGGTCTCCAGCTCCTGCACGGTGATCGGTTCCGGGTGGACGCCCGCGCCGCCGCGCAACGGCGACGTCAAGCGGCCGAGCAAGCGGTTCACCGGCGCGGCCGCCTGCATCAACCCACTCAGCAGCGGAGCGTACAAGACCGCCATGCGTTCCGAGAATGCTACCGCGACCCGCTTGGGGCCGATCTCTCCAAAGACCAGAAGAACCACGGTCATAGCCGGGATGGAAAGGGCGGCCCCACGTCCCGGAAAGAGTCGTTCCAGAAGCGCAAAACCGACCACCGAGGCGCAGACGTTAACCACGGTGTTGCCCACCAGGATTGTGGAGAGGAGCTCCACCGGCCGCAGGAGCAATCTTTCCACGCGGGGACCTCTACCCGGAAACATACCCGCCAGCCGGCGGACCTGGAGCGGGTTGAGAGAAAAAAGAGCCACCTCGGCGGAAGAGAAGAACGCCGAAAATCCCAGCAATACCACCAGCATCACCAGAAGCACAACAATCATCACCCGGCGTCACCCCTGCGGGTGCTGTCCGCACCCGATCTTGCGCATGCACTCCGTGGGGGTAGAATAACAGTGACATGTTGGAAATATCAATCCAGTCCCACCGACGCACCGAATTGATCGAGATTACACCCCGCGTGGAAGAAGCCGTCCGGCGCTTGGGGGTGCAGGACGGGAGCGTAACCGTGTACGTGCCTCATACTACCGCCGGTATCCTGATCAACGAGAATGCCGACCCGGATGTGGCTGCCGACATCGAAACGACTTTGGACCGACTGGTTCCCTGGCACGGCTCTTACCGGCACGGAGAAGGAAATGCAGCCGCTCACGTGAAGGCGTCTCTGGTGGGCTCATCGGTTCATGTGCTGGTCAGGGACGGAAAGCTGGCGCTGGGTACGTGGCAGGGTATATTTTTCTGTGAATTCGACGGGCCGCGTCGGCGCCGGGTCTGGATCGCATAGCCCGGCGGGGATATGGGCGGGAGGAAACGCGTTGCAGTGATGGGGAGTCAATCAGGCCGAAGTGCACTCCGGAGCGGAGTCATCGTCTCCTGTATCGCGGTACTGGCCTGGCTGGGCTCCTGCGGGAGGGATGAAGCGCAGGTCGTGCTGCAAAAGGCTGCCCGCGAGTATGCCGCGGGAAACCTGGTTCGCGCCCGAACTCTTCTCCAACAGCTGCAGAACGCCCGGCCCGGCAGCGAACAGGCGGATGAGGCCCTGAACCTGCTGGGCGTGATCGCCTGGGAAATGGGTCGCGCCCAGGAGGCTTATGAGCTGTTTGACCGGTGCCTGAAGCGGAATCCCGAACATGCGGCGGCGGCATACAACCTGGCAGTCATTCTTTTCCGCAGCGGCGACCTGAAAGGCGCAGTGGACCTCTTCTCCCGTACTGCCAGCCTGACGCCTACCGATCCCCGGCCTCTGGAGTACCTGGCCGCTATCGAGCTGAAACGCCGGAACCTGCCGGGTGCGCGGCGACTTCTGGAGAAAGCCCTGAGTATTGATCCCGGCTCGCCGCGAATCCTCACCGCTCTGGGGAAAATAGATGTGATAGAGAACCGTATTCCGGACGCCCTGCGCGTCTTCCGCGAAGTGCTTGAAGACCACCCCCGCTATCCCCCGGCACTTTACAACATTGCGGTACTCTGCCAGGATCGCCTCTCAGACCCCGAAAAGGCCCGGAAGTACCTCCAACGGTATCTCCAGACCGCCCCGGGAAGCGAATGGAGGGTACGTGCGCGCAAGCGCCTTGACCGCATCGAGGCCGCCCACCTGGTCGCACGAACGGAGAGATCCGAATCCTCAGTGCAGACCGCGAAAACTGCGCCGGCAGTCACCGGTCCGACTGCTCAAACCGTCACCGCCGCCTCAGCCGAAACGGCCGCGGTTGCCCGGTCCGCATCCGCATCAGCCGACAATATTGAGGCGCTTATCCGCCACGCTGCCGGCATCGCCCGTTCAGGAGACACAGTAAAAGCGGCCACGCTATTGCTCAAGGCCGCCGCCGAGGCCGAGCGGCAGGGGCTTGCCGAGCTGCAGGAAAAAGCACTCCGCACGGCGGCGGAACAGTGTTTCGACCAGCCGGAAGCTCATCTGGAACTGGGTCGCTATCTGCTCGGGCGGCGCCGTTTCGCTTCCGCCGCGCATGAACTGAAACAGGCGATCCGGCTTGATCCCCAGAGTGGTCCGGCCTACGCCCTGCTCTCCAAGGCGGCCATCGGGAACGAAGAATACGACACCGCCCTGGTGGCGGCCCGCAAGGCGGTCATGCTTATGCCTACCAACCGTGAGGCGCTCTGGAATCTGGCTGAGCTGTACGACCGGCGTCTCGGACTTCCGGCTCAAGCCGCCGAAAGCTATGCCAAGTTTCTTGAGCTGTTTCCTCGTGATCCCCGTTGCGAGACGGCGCGCCGTCGCCTGGCGGAACTTGGTAATGCATCTGCCCCCGCCGTCCGCCGCGAGGAACGCGAGAAGACCGCCTCACTTCGGAAGCAGCTCCGCAAGGAGGCCCAGAAGCGCGTCCGCCGCTCCCTCAAGCTGCGCCGTCCGCGCGTGCGCAATCGTGCCGCCGCACTGCAGGCTTACAACCGCGGCGTCAGTTATCACCAGCGTTCGGACTGGGACCGTGCCATCTATTACTACCGGAGAGCGCTGGAGAATGACGACCGTTTCGTACTGGCCTACTACAACCTGGGCGTAGCTTATCAGGCACGCGGCGACGACGATCTGGCCGCGGCAGCGTACGAGGAGGCGCTGAAACTCAAACCCGATCTGGTCAACGCCGCCTACAACCTGGCTCTTCTGCGATGGAATAGCGGCGGCTATGCATCCGCCCGAGCCCTTGCCGAAGACATCATCAGCCGCAAGCCGGATTTCGCTCCCGCACACTACCTGCTGGGCATGATTTACGCGCGCGATGCCCGGACGATGCGTCAGGCTGCAGCCCATTACCGGCGGTTCCTGAAACTCAAACCAGATGACCCGGCGGCTCCCGGGGTGAGGGCATGGCTGGAAGCCCATCACGTCCGGTGAATTTCGGATCGGAAATGAACGACGATACCTCTCCTGCCGCTGCCGCGGCCCACAATCGCAGCCGGTGGGAACCGGGTTACGTCCGCCTGCTTCACAGGGGCGAGCTGGCGCAACGCATCGAGGCCGCCCGGCAGCGACTCACCCCATGCCGCCTGTGTTCCCGCCGTTGCGGGGTCGACCGGCTCAACGATGAACGGGGGTTCTGCCTCATCGGCCGCCAGCCGGTGGTCTCGAGCGCCTTCCCCCATCACGGTGAAGAGGATTGCCTTCGGGGCACCCAAGGAAGTGGAACGATTTTTTTCAGCGGCTGCAACCTGCAATGTGTATTCTGCCAGAACTTCGATATCAGCCACACAGCACGCGGCGCGCTGATGGATCCACCATCGCTGGCGGAACTCATGCTGCGGCTGCAAGGTTTGGGGTGCCACAATATCAACCTGGTAACCCCCACTCATGTCACCCCGCAGATCCTGGAAGCGCTGGTCCTGGCCGTACCGGAGGGCTTGCGGCTTCCCCTGGTGTATAACTGCGGGGGCTACGAAGATGTGGAAACACTGCGGCTGCTGGAAGGAATCATTGATATCTACATGCCGGACTTCAAATTCTGGGATCCGGAAAAGGCCCGTCTTTACCTCAATGCCTCCGACTATCCGGAGATAGCGCGGCGGGCTGTGCGCGAAATGCACCGCCAGGTAGGGGATCTGGTCATGGATGAGAAGGGCCTGGCGCGACGTGGCCTTTTGGTACGCCACCTGGTTATGCCCGGCTGCCTGGACGACACCCGCGCCATTCTTCAATTTCTCCGGGAACTTTCACCAGGGACCGCGGTCAACGTAATGGCTCAATACCGGCCCGCGGGTATGGTTGACTCCCGGCGGCACCCGCAGATCAATCGCGGAATCACCCACCGGGAATATCTGGATGCCTTGGATGCCGCCGCTGGTCTGCGCCTGGTGTGAGCGGATCAGCCACGGATCGGAGTCCGAAGTTCCGCATTCGTCAGCAGGTCGTTTTCCAGCAAGGCTGCAATTCGCGCCGCAATGGTTCCCGGCTTCCCGCTACCGATACGCCGTCCGTCAACCTCGACGATGGGAGCCACATCTATCGTGGTACCCAACGCAATAACCTCGCTCGCCCGGTACAGGTCGTCACGAAAAATGTCGGTCTTGCGTACTCCGCAAAGATCCTTTCCCGTTACCGACTTCTGTACCAATTCCGCCACCCGGTCTGCGGTGGTTCCGGGCAGGATCCTGCCGTCGGAAGGAAAAACCAGCCATTGGTCGGTGGTAATAACCGCGATACTCTCGGTGGCTCCTTCAGTGACCCTTCCGTTCTCGTCCACGCCGATGGGAAACTCCGCGCCGCGCTCCAACGCCGCCTTTTTCATAAGGACGTTCGGCAGGTAATTGCAGGTCTTGAACCGGGAGAGGAACTTCGAGCCCCAGGCAGCTACTTCCACGGTGGCAGCCTTGGCACCCCGCGGGCAGCGGCGGTAGTAAGGGAGCGGAAGCTCCGCTGCAACGGCGTAGATCTGGCTGCCCAGCGTCTCCTCCGGAGAAACCGAAAGCGATCCCGGCCCGCGGGAAACAACCAGCCTTATCTGGCAATCGTCGCGGCCTGACGCCGCCGCGACCTCGCAACAGATTCTGACCAATTCCTCATCCCCCACCGGTACCGGCAGGCCGATGGCGCCAGCGGAAGCCCGCAGGCGGCGCAGGTGGGCCGGAAGATTGTACAGTGCGCCGCGAACGCATTTGATGGTCTCAAACACCCCGTCGCCCCGGTGAACCAGATGATCATCAAACGGCACCAGCATCCAGCCCGGATCGGTCACCACGCCCCCGAACCAGGTGGAATACATCGCCAGGCAGCAGGTCCGGTCTTTCCGGCGTTCCTCGAGGATGCGAG
>QNAJ01000066.1 GCA_003641465.1 Verrucomicrobiota bacterium
CGCCTAAACCCGAGGCCATGATTTCAGCGATTGTGAAGGCGATTGCGAAACTGCGGGGAGGCTGAGGTGTCTGATATACCTGCACAGGCTGCGGAGACCGTTCGAGTGCTTCAGGAGAAAGCCGGTGACGCGGTGAAGGCGGTGCAATTCCGTAACCGTTCCCGGATTTATCTGGATGTGGAGTCGGCTGCAATTCCGGAGGTGACGCGGATAGTATTCCGCGAGTTGGGGCATCGCCTGCAGACGGTGACGGGTACCGACGGAGGCGACCACATTGAGCTGCTTTACCACTGGGCGAACGATGGGGAAGGCTATGTGCTGAGCATACGGACCCGGATCGAGCGCGATAATCCGGAGATCGCCTCCGTGGCGGGGATATGCAAGGGGGCGGAATGGATTGAGCGTGAGATATGGGAGCTGCTGGGGGTGAATTTTGTCGGGCACCCTGACCTGCGGCACCTGCTGCTGCGGGACGACTGGCCGGAGGGTGCCTGTCCGTTGCGGCGCGACTACCGGAAGGACGGTGGCGATGGCTAAGGAAACCATAGTCCCGATAGGACCGTACCACGCGCTGCAGGAGGAGCCGGAGTTCTTCAAACTGCACGTGGAAGGAGAAACGGTCGTCGGTCTGGACATCGAACTGGGATACAACCATCGCGGCATCGAGAAGCTTTCGGAATCCAAGACCTTCGAAGAGACCGTTTTCCTGGTGGAAAGGATATGCGGCATATGCAGCACTTCGCATCCCATAGCTTGTGTACAGGCCATCGAGGACTGCGGGGGAATCGAGGTGCCCGAGCGTGCTCTCTACATTCGTTCGGTGATCGGCGAGCTGGAAAGAATCCATTCGCATATGCTGTGGCTGGGATTGGCGGGCCACTTCCTGGGATTCAACACGGTGTGGATGTGGACCTGGCGGTATCGTGAGGAGGTGCTCGATATTCTCGAGTTCATCACCGGCAACCGGAATCATTACGCCATGATGAAACCGGGAGGCGTGCGGCGGGATATCGCGGTGGAAGATATTCCCACGGTAGGGCGGATGGTGGACCGGCTGAAGGGGCCGCTGGAGATGTTGCGGGACGCTATTGCAGATGATCCGTTGATTCATGCCAGAACCAAAGGGGTGGGCGTGCTGACGCGTGAGCAGGTGATTGACTATTGTGCAGTGGGTCCGACGGCCCGGGCCAGCGGCGTGGCGATAGACGTGAGAAAGGATCATCCGCACGCGGCTTATGACCGGGTGGACTGGGAAATAGTGCTGGGAGAAAATGGAGACGTCTACGATAAAATTATGGTGCGCATCGGTGAAATGTTTCAAGCCATCCGGATCATCGAACAGTGTCTCGAGCAGTTGAAGACAGTGCCGGGGCCGATAGACTCAAATCCCCGCGAGGTGCCTCCTGGTGAGGGCATAGGGCTTTACGAGGCCCCGCGCGGCGAAGTTTTCCACTACGTGCGCAGCGACGGCGGCAATCGGCCGGTGCGGCACAAGGTCCGGGCGCCCAGCTACATGAATGTGATCACCGATCGTGAAGCCGTGATCGGCCACACCATTGCGGATGCCGCGATCATTCTGGCTGCTGTGGATCCCTGCTACTGCTGTACTGAGAGGGCGGCGGCGTACGACGCCGAGGGCAATACGAAGATCTTGGGCGCATCCGGATTGATCACAGTTTCGCAGCAGAAGACGCAGCAGTTGCGCCGGGAGCTCGGTGCGGCCGGACCGGTACTCAGGTTTGAGGATTGATATGCTGGAATTGATGCTAGAGCCCATACTGATGCCCCTCACCATCGCTTTCCTGGGCGGGCTGGTGTGCCTATTGCTGCCGGAGAGATTGATTCGGGCGCGCGGACTCGTAGGTCTTGCGACGAGTTTACTTGTGCTGTTGGCGATGTGGCCGCTGTGGACCGGCGACATCACCACGTACCATGGGCCGGGAATACTGCAACTCCGCGCGGACGGCCTGGCGTGCCTCGGGGCCTTGATGTCGGCCGTTTTCGGTGTCCTGATTTCGCTGTACTCCATTTCCTATCTCAAGGTAAGGGCGAGCGGGCGCAGGTTCTTCACTTATCTGCTGTGGACCCTGGCGGCTGCCGAGGGCGCTTTTCTGGCTGATAACCTGATTCTGCTCCTGATGTTCTGGGGTATCCTGGGATTGACACTTTACCTTATGGTGGGCCTGGCCGGACCTGAAGCTGCTTCGGCGGCCAAGAAGACATTCATCATCGTCGGGGCCACGGATAGTCTACTGGTAATGGGAGCCGGTATCGTCTGGATGCTCACGGGCACCACCCGGCTGTCCGAACTGCAGGCATTGAATACGTCGGTTGTCCCCTTGGGTATTGCATTCTGGACGTTCGTGGCGGCGGCGTTTGCCAAGGCGGGGGCGTTTCCCCTGCACACCTGGCTGCCGGAGGTTGGTGAGAGGGCCCTGGTACCGGTCACCGCGTATCTTCCCGCCGCACTGGATAAGCTCCTGGGAATATACCTGCTGGCGCGCGCCTCGATTCATATTTTCGCCCTTGGACTGGGGGAGAGAACCGGTCTCATGTTTCTGGGTGCGATCACCGTAATAGCCGCGGTGATGATGGCGCTGGTGCAGCATGATCTGCGGCGACTGCTGGCCTATCACGCCGTCAGCCAGGTCGGCTATATGGTTCTGGGCATCGGAACCGGAACGGCGGTGGGTATTGCCGGTGGGATCTTTCACATGCTCAATAATGCCATTTACAAGTCGTGCCTGTTTCTGGGAGCCGGTGCGGTGGAGACCGAGTGCGGGCACACCGATCTGGATCGGCTGGGGGGGCTGGCCCGGGTGATGCCGTTGACGTTCGGCGCCTTCCTGGTGGCGGCATTGGCGATCTCCGGTGTTCCGCCGCTGAACGGCTTTGCGTCCAAGTGGATGGTGTATCAGGGGATCATCGAGTCGGGACAGGAGCGGGTGGGGTTGTGGATCGTGTGGCTGGCCGCAGCCATGCTCGGCTCGGCTCTCACGCTGGCCAGTTTTGTAAAAGCTTTAAACGCGACGTTTCTGCGCAAGGCTTCTCCGGAGGTGGAGGCGGCCGAGCCGCGCGAACCATCGGCGGCTATGTGGTTGCCTATGCTGATTCTGGCCGTCTTCTGTGTGGCTCTGGGTGTAGGGGTGCATCGCTTTTCGCTGCCGGTGTTTATCCGGCCGGCATCGGGCACGGCCTTGAAGCTGCCGGGAGTCTGGGCGGCGGGACCGGCCACACTCATGCTGCTGACCGCTCTGGCAGCAGGGGGCGGCGTGGGGCTGCTGACATTGCGGGGCCGAATCCGGAGAACCGGAACTTACGTGGGCGGTGAAATACTTTCGCAGACGTACATTTCCGGTGTCGAGGCAGAGTCCCGGCCGGATCTCGAAGTCACGGGAGTGGATTTCTACCGCGAGATTGAGCACCTGCCGGGACTCGCGCGTATGTATGATCTGGCCCGGAAGGGTGCATTTGACTTGTACGAGATCGGCCTGCGGGTGGTCGGCTATTTTGTGGAACTACTCCGATCGGCACATACCGGTATACTTTTGACTTACATATCGTGGGTGGTAGCCGGCCTGCTGGGCATTATGATTTTCCTGTTGCGATGATTGTAGAGCTTACAGCCGGACTGATACTGCTGATGATCGCGGGAGCGCTGGTCGCGATAGAAACGCGCAATCTGCTTTCGGCGGTGGTCAGCGTGGGGGCGGTAGGTTATCTGCTTTCCGTCGCATTCCTTTTCCTGGGCGCTCCGGACATTGCGATTACCCAGATCGTGGTGGAAATACTGTGCCTGGTAATTCTTATCCGGGCGACCATAAGCCGTGACCTCACTTCCATCTCGGGTGACCGCGAGCTGATAGGCCTTCTGGCGAGCCTTGCCCTGCTGCTGGTGGTGACTGTGGTGGTGATTCTCACAGCGGCGTACTTCCCTGAGTTCGGTGCGGCGGTGATGGACCGTGTTGCCGGGGCGCCTTCGCGGACGTATCTGCTCGATGGTCTGGAGAAGACCGGCGCCGCCAACTCGGTCACCGCGGTGCTCCTTGATTTCCGGGCCTATGATACGCTCGGTGAAGCTACGGTTCTGTTCTGCTCCATCCTGGGGGCGCTGACCGTGCTGCGGCGGCGCGCCCGGAAGAAGCCGGAGGAGGATGCCTGATATGGCGGCGGAAGGGGGCATGAGTCTGGTGGTGAAGACGGTCACCCGCTGGTTGAAGGGGCTGATTTTCCTGTTCGGAATGTACATCATGATTTACGGGCATCTTACCCCCGGCGGAGGATTCGCCGGCGGGGTAATCTGCGCGTCGGCGTTCATCTTGATTACCTTGGCCTACGGGGCTCCGGAGGCGTACCGGCACCTGCCGCGGGGTGCGGCCGAGAAGCTCGACAGCTTTGGAGCACTGACATTTCTGATTATTGCGCTGCTGGGGCTGTGGTTCGCTGGCGTATTTTTCCGTAACTTCATTGGGACTTCTCCGGAGAGCCATTTCCGGTTGACGAGTGCGGGGGTGATCGTCCCCTGCAATCTGGCGATCGGGCTCAAGGTACTCAGTTCGCTTTTCCTGGTTTTCGTTATGTTGTCGGCACTGCATATCATAGTGAGCGGTGAGGGCCGGCGGAGGATAGAACGCAGGAGGCACACGCCATGATTTACGCGTTATGTCTGGTGCTGGTGGGTATCGGTCTTTACGGCGTTCTGGCCAAGAAGAACGTGGTCAAGATTGTGATCGGCCTGATGATCATGGAATACGGGATTCATCTCCTGCTCATCCTCATCGGGTACCGCCGCAACGGCGCATTCCCCATAATGCAGCCGGGACAGGATCCGGGCGCTTATGCCTCGGTGGCGGTTGACCCTCTGCCCCAGGCCCTGGTGCTTACGTCCATCGTCATCAGTCTGGGCGTGTTGGCGCTGCTGGTGGCTTTGTGTCTGCGGTTGTACGAGAAGTACGGCACGTTTGATATCTCGGAGATGCGCAGGTTGAGGGGCTGAACATGATCCATGCCATCCCGATGATGGTAGTGCTTCCGCTGGCGGGGGCGTTCTTCATCCCTATGGTGTCCCGGCGTGCTGCCTGGGTGCCGGACGCCGTGGGGAACGCGGTAATGGTGGTGCTGGCGGTGATCAGTTTCGGTCTTATCGGCCGGGAAGGGATATACCATGTCGGTGGATGGCCGACGCCCTTGGGGATCGACCTGCGTCTGGACGGCCTGACGGCAATCCTGCTGTTGGCCGTAAACGGCATTGGATTGTGCGCCGCCCTTTTCTCGGTGTCCTATATGGAGCTCTACACTTCGAAGTTCCGGTACTATTCGCTGTTCCTGTTCATGGTGGCGGGAATGAACGGTGTCATCATTACCGGCGACCTGTTCAATCTCTACGTATTCATGGAAATTGCCGCCATAGCTTCCTATGCACTGGTAGCCTTCGGTTGCGAACATGAAGAGCTGGAAGCTTCGTTCAAGTATGCGGTTCTGGGTGGGGTGGCCTCTTCGCTGATCCTGATCGGTATTGCCGTCGTGTACATGATCACCGGGTCTCTCAACATGGCGCAGATCGCCGACCGGATCCAGACTATCGGATTGACACCTCCCATTCTTCTGGCGCTCTGCCTGTTTGTCGCCGGGTTTGGATTGAAGGCGGCCCTGGTTCCGTTTCACGCCTGGCTGCCGGACGCGCACCCCTCGGCTCCTGCGCCGGTGTCGGCGATGCTGTCCGGCGTGCTGATCAAGGCCATCGGTGTCTATGTGATGGCGAGGTTGTTCTTCAATGTATTCGGACCGACGTCGGATCTTCTGGCGGTAATGCGTCTGCTCGGAGTGCTGTCAATGGTAATCGGCGTGCTGCTGGCCGTGGGGCAGTGGGACATGAAGCGTCTGTTCGCCTATCACAGCATCAGTCAGATAGGCTACGTCATGCTGGGACTGGGGCTGGGCACGCCCCTGGGACTGGCCGGCGGCCTTTTTCATTTGCTCAATCATTCGGTTTTCAAGTCATTACTGTTTCTCAATGCAGGCAGTGTGGAGTATTCGACCGGCAGAAGGAACCTCAAACAACTGGGGGGAATGGCGAGGATCCTGCCTTTGACCGGCGGAACGACGCTGGTCGCCTCCATGTCCATAGGCGGGGTCCCCCCCTTCAACGGTTTCTGGAGCAAGCTGATCATCATTTTCGCCTGTATCCGGGCCGGATTCTATGGACTTGCGGGATGGGCGGTCCTGGTGAGCGTAATTACATTGGCCTCCTTCCTCAAGGTGCTGCGCTACGGATTCTACGAGGCGCCTGCGGAAAAACTGCGGGTGGAACGGTCTATGGCCCCGTTGATGGCGGTTGCCTTGCTGCTGCTGGCCATCAGTTGCCTGGCCATGTCGCTTTTCGTCGTGACAGGACTCGAAAGTCCGGTACTGGTGGATCGGGCGGTGGAAGCACTGTCTGCGGGAGTTTTCGGGATGTAGGCGATGAAGAACCGGATCACGCTTTTTACAGTATGTCTGATCGTATGGTTGTTGCTGGTCTGGCCGTTCGGCAGGAGTCCGGCCGGCGTGCCGGATGTCGTGGCTGGCGTCTTAGTCGCCGCTGTGACGGCGGCGATCATGCGTGAGATTTCCATGGAACGGGCGGACCGCTGGTTGAATCCTGTCCGCTGGTTCTGGGCAGCCGTATACCTCGTAGTGCTGACCTACTACATCATCCGGGCCAATCTGGATGTGGCCTACCGGGTGCTGCACCCCGCGATGCCCATCCGGCCGGGTATCGTCCGGGTGAGGACGCGATTGAAAGGGGCCGGCGCCAGGACACTGCTGGCGAACTCGATCACGCTGACTCCGGGTACATTGAGTGTGGAGGTCACGCCGGATGGCGATCTTTTCATTCACTGGATCAATGTCACCGCCACAGGGATTGAGCGGGCGACCGAACGGATTGTGGGGCGATTTGAATGGTTCATCAGCCGGATAGCGGAATAGGAGGCAGATGATGGTTGCAGCGGTACTGGTGGTCGTTCTCGGGTCAAGTGCGGTCTTATGCCTTTATCGCATCGGACGGGGGCCGACCACCCCTGACCGGATGGTGGGAATAGATATCCTGGGGGTACTGGTAGTAGGCTTCGTGAGCGTTGCCTGCATCATGACCGGGCGGGATTTCGTGATCAATATTGCACTGGCATGGGCCCTTCTGTCATTCGTGGGGACGCTGGCGCTGGCGAAGCATCTGGAAGGGAAGGGATTCGATGAGTAGCTGGCTCGGCACGCTGTTGTTGCTGGTGGGGGCGGCCTTTGATCTGGTCGGATGCATAGGTCTGGTACGGCTGCCCGACGTATACAATCGCCTGCAGGCGGGCACCAAGTGCGTTACGTTGGGCACCTGCCTGATCCTGCTGGGGACCGCGGTACTCGTAGATTGTCCGGCGTGCTCAGTGAAGGCCATCCTGTGCCTGCTTTTTGTGCTGGTTACGTCGCCCACCGCCGCTCATGCGCTGGCCCGTGGGGCGAAGGTCTCCGGCGTTCCGTTGTGGGAGGGCAGTGTCTTGGACCAATGGGAAGGAACAGCCGACGCGGGGAGGGATGAGAGGCCATGAAACTGCCGTGCCTTTTCCAGTGGAGGATCTTGCGTCAGGCGGTAAAATCGCTTCTCAGCCGA
>QNAJ01000067.1 GCA_003641465.1 Verrucomicrobiota bacterium
ATCCTCCGCATCCGGTCCGCCTGCGCTCCCGGTGGCACCGCCGATATACATGAACCCTGCAGGTGTCGGTAATCGCATGCCGTGTGCCCGGTCGGTAGAATAGAGAAATATTGCCTGCATGATCTGCCGGACATTGGAAATACACTTCATCCGGCGCCCCTTTTCCCTGGCCCGCGCCAACGAAGGCAATACAAGACCCGCCAGTATAGCAATGATCGCTATGACAACGAGTAACTCTATGAGCGTAAAGGAACAACGCCTTCTACCGGACCAATCTTTTTTCATTCCAGGGCTCTCCTTTCCCACGGACTTCTTCTTATGCTGCTGCGCCTGTATTTCCATCGCATCTCCGCCTGCCATGTGCTTAGGGGGTCTACTGAGTCCCGTCGCTGAGGCGGCGCTGCAACAATTCAACATTTACCTTTGCCACACGGCTATCCGGATCTATCCGCAAAGCCCTTTCAAACACTTCTGATGCTTCTTCAAACTGTTTGTCAAACCGCAGAAGCAGCCCCAGCTCTATCAACAGATCCCGGTCGCGGGGTGTAAATTCCACCGCATTTCTCAGTAAGGCTAACGCTGCTGACTTCCTGCCTAATGAGTACAGGGTTTTGGCTTTGCCGATGATCAGATCGGGATCATACCGATTGCGTGCCAGCGCCAGCTCGTACCATTCAAGAGCCCTATTTCCAGCCTTTCGCCGGAGGTCGTCAGCCCATGCCCAGAAAGCCTCGGTCTTGTAGCTGTGGGCTGTGCCTGCAAAGGGACGCCAATCACACCGGTTGACTATGGCCGCCGCGCGGTAACTCCGGCGGGCTTCCTGCAAAAGCAACGAATCCCGCAGGCGATCACCCGCGAGTGTAGCCACGTACCCCACACCCGACCGCACAGTCTGGACAGCGAGGATGCACATTGCAAATGCAATCACGGCCGCCTTCCAAACTGTCCATGCCGATTCACCAATAGCCTGCGCGCTTTCGAATGACCGGGTACGCGAATCCAACGCCAGCGGCACCGCAACCACCATGGCCAAACTGAGGACATTCGCCGGAATGTGGAAATTGAAATCGAAGACCGCATGTATTCCTGACGCAACTATTGCCCCCACCGCTCCAATAGCCAGATAAGCTTCGCGCGACCTTTCGGCCGCAAAAACCGTCCGGAGCAGGCGAGCCATCAGAAAGGAAACCGCAGATCCAATCGCCAACAATCCCGTTATCCCGGTCTCTGCAAGAGTCTGCAGATATTCATTGTGCGTGTACCGGAACAAGAACTGCAGATTATGGGACTTGTAATGCTCGTAAAGCCACCGAAAAGCCCCCACGCCGATTCCAAAAACCGGCGAGTCCCGGAACATGGTCAGCGTATCTTTCCACAACAGCAGACGAACCCGGACTGCGGAATCCCCCGCTGACGGCACCGCCATCAGCCACCTTTGGCGAGCAGCCGGAAAGAACCACAGAACCAGCGCCCCGGCAACCACCGCCAGTATGCCGGCCGACAGGGCCCCTGCCGCCGCCCACTTGGGGTTACGCCTCCAACCCCAGAAAGCAAACATAACCACCAGTCCCGCCACTATCCCCAGCCCACCGCTCCGGGAAAGCGTGAGCACCAAACAGATCAGAACCACTACGATGCCATATATAGCCACGATTCTGAGCCAACCGCTGGCTGCTCGCGTAATCAGTACCGCCAGCATCAGGCAAAGGCCGATCTGCAGGAGATTGGCAAAATGATTGGGACAGATGTATGTGCCGCTCGCTCGCATCCCATACGTGGCCGGGCGGAGGCGCCACAAAACATGCCGGTCACCCCGAATCTGCTGAACCAGCGCATACAGGCATACGGCTATGAGCAGAAGGGAAAAATAGCCCAGTAGAACCCGCCAGCGCCGATTACTCCCCTCGGCCAGAACACCCGACAGAGTAAAGAGCACGGCAACAACCGCTCCCCACATTACCAGAAGATGCCACGCCTCCACCCGTACCGGCGAAAAAAAACCCCGAAGCCAGATGTACACGAGCGGAATCGATAAAATGCCGACCAGCCCTGTGGTCCCCCTGCCGGATATGGGACGTTCGAAAAAGCAACGTAACACCCACATGAGTGAGCCAAACACTACGAGTCCAAGTGACAAGGCATAGGACCAACGTGGAACGCCGCCGAAGAAGACTACCGCGCAGGTCAGCCCCCCACCGATCATCGAAAGAACCGTCCAGTCTAGAAACACCACCCCCACTGGAAGGGCAGGTCTGCGGCGTCTCCGCCGACGGTCGGGAGCCCTCATGTCAACACCGGGACTCACCGGTCAAGGACTCAAAAAATGCTGCGAGGCACTACGATCACATCCCCGGGTGTGATCGGAATGTCCCGCTCCGGATACCTCTCGATTTCACGGGCGTTCACATAGAAAGTCCGCTGACCGCGGATAATGCGGATCTTCTTGGGATTGGCGAATTCCGTATATCCGCCCGCTGCGGCGATAGCGCGGGAAAGCGTCATTTCACCCATCAGGGGAAACCGGCCGGGCTTTCGCACCTCACCACGCACGAAGAAACTTTTGGTGGGAAGTACCACGTTGACGGCAAGATCGTTGTAGATCTTATTAGTGATGTACTCCTGGCGGATCATCTTCTCGACCTGTGCTGTAGTCATTCCCTGCACCTTGACCCTGCCCAAGTACGGAACTGTAATGCATCCTTCCTCATCAACCACGTCTTCGATCATCTGTTCTTCCGGGATGCCTCGCAGGTAAACCACCACATGGTCGCCTTCGCGCAGGGTGAAGCTTGAAGATCTAGCCACGGCAGCATCAAGGACATCTCTGCGGCGACGTGTTGTTCTGCTCACACGGCGGTTCTGCTTGCCGAAAATATCCTCTATCCGCACCCGCCGCGAACTTCTGCTGGGGTACCGCACTACGCTCCGGGACCCGGAAGCACATCCGGTGGACAGGATAAGAGCAGCAAGCAGAAACACCAGACCAAGAAGCAGGCCCGCCCGCCGTATGTATCCTATTGTGCCCATGGGTGGTTCCAAATTCAGGTCTCTACGTCAGCAATTTCCTTCTCCGCCGGGATTTCTTCGCTCCCGTAGTGCCCATAGGAATGATAGTAATAGTAGTAGTCATCCCGCATGATATTTATGTTGTTCAGCACCACTCCCACGATACGCCCGCCCACATTCTCAATAACTTTCTTGGCCCGGAGGGTCATGACGCGCGGATACTTGCGGTACTGAACCACCAGCAGAACACCGTCCACCTCACTTGCCAGAATCGACGCATCGCTGACTCCCATGATCGGAGGGGAGTCGAAAAAGACCAGGTCATATCTCATCTTCAGGTTCTTGATCAGTTCGCGCATTCTCTGCGAATCAAGCAACCCCAGCGAAGTCCGGGGAAGGCGGCCACTTGGCAGGAAATGCAAGTTCGTCACGGACGTTGGCTTGATGGTTTCCTCCACGGGCACGTCCCTCATGAGCACGTTAGTCAGTCCGAACTGATTCGAGGTATCCAGAATCTTATGTAGTACCGGTCTGCGCAGGTCAGACTCCACCATAAGCACGCGGTCACCCAGTTGTGCACAGACATAGGCCAGATTAAAGAGCGTCGTGGACTTGCCTTCGCCCACACCGCCGCTGACGAAGGCGTAAGCACCACCGGACACTCCTCGATTGGCGAACTGCAGATTCGTCCGCAGAACGCGGTAGGCTTCGGCATGCGGGCTGTCCGGTCCTTCCTGATGCAGCGGGCGCACTTTCTGCGGTATGATACCCAGCACCGGCAGTCCCAGATAGCGCTCCACGTCCTCAACCGTCTTGACAGAGGTATCCAGGTATTCGATGAAGTATGCCAGTCCGACTCCTGCACCCAGTCCCAAGACGAGACTGATTATCAAGTTGAGATAGTAATTCGGCCTGACCGGAAACTGCCCCGGTTCAGCCTCATCCACAATTTCGACGGGTGTACGCGGGACGTGAAACTCAATTCCCTCCTGCGCCACGCGGGCACGCAAAGCATCCAGAATGGACCGCTGGACATCCAGATTGCGCTGAGCGCGCTCAAAGGGCAGAAACCGCTCTCTCTCCGCCTCAATATCCATTTGCTTGGCAGCCCGCAGTTCCGCATCCAGGGCCTCATACTTCTGCTTAGCCACCTCGTAATCCGCCCGGAGACCTTTCTTCAGTCCCTCCAGCGCAGCATCCAACTGGCGCTTCAATTCCGCCCTGCCCGCCAGTAGGCGCTGTACCTGGGGATGATTTTCTCCATAATTCGCGCGGGCCAGTTTCAGCGAGACCTCTGTGTCAATAAGATTCTGCCGTATCGCCGCAATGGCGTCGTCGCGTACCACATATGCCGACGCATTCATCAGATCTTCGCCGGTTAACCCCTCAAGCTGTTCCAGGCGTGACTTCCGCACCAGCATATCCACCCGAGCTGCAATGCGGTCCGCTTCCAGTTGCTGAAGCCGCAGCTTGTCCAGGCGCACCCCCCGCATAATGGTGCTCACCCCCAGCTCCTTACGTAATTGTTCAACCTCCTCTTCCACCTGATTTACAATATCACGCTGCTTCTCCAGCTCATTCTTCAATGCGTCAATGGCACGCTTGATCTCCTTCCGCTTCACAGAAAGGCGATAGTCCCGATACACATAGGCTATTTCGTTCGCCAAGCGAGCCGCCTCCTGAGGGTCATCTCGATAGACTTTGATCGAAATTAGGCTGGTATCCCGGTACTGTTCGACCGCCACGCTGTTTTCCAAGATGGTGTACGCTTCCTGCAGGGTAAGTGGCTGGCCGTCCTCCCGATACTTCTTCCCCCATACCCGCGTAAGGTCCAGATTCTTGATCACTTCATAGAGTATCGTGCGCGACTGAATGACCTGATACTGAGTGCGCAGGAAGTAAGGATCGTAGGAAGGCACGATCTGCCGCTCGAACACGTTTACATCCAGGGCATCGGGCCGTACCAGTATGCGCGCCTCTGACATGTAGGTCTTGGGCAATGTGAAAGTAATGGCGGCCCCGGTGAGTACCACCAGAATGCTTACCGCGAGGACAATCTCCTTCCGCGATCGGATAACCCGCCAGTAATCAAGAAAATGAAGACCTGCTTCCTCTCTCTTCTCCTCTGCCGTTTCCATGTCGTACCCCGCTCTGCCTCAGCTTTGCTCCCCCTGGCCTTCAAGCGCCGCAACCGGGACTATATATACCAGAAACGATCAGGACGCAATACGGTGACCCTGCAATTTTCCGCGGAGGAAATGATACCCGGCCGTCCGCGCGCTACGATCCCCACGGCCCTCTCACCGTCCTGCCCTACCAGCCGGGCTCAGAGCCTGAGCTTCCACCCCACGTGGATCCGGTTGCGCTCAAAATCCTCCCGGAGATCGGAATCGAGCTTGCTGTATTGCCAGCCGGCCTCAAGCCAGTTCGCCCGGTTGACCTTATAGGTTACTCGGGCACTGACCTGGTAAATGTCCTCACTCTTGTCGGAAACCGCATCTATGAACTCATCAGTCAGGGGCGCATCCAGGGCAGCACCGCTGACTCCCGGTGCAATCTCCTCTATCACCTTAGCCGGCAGATCCCGCAGCGTCGCTCCCTGGGGCAAATCATCTCCGTCATAGTCCCCCTTGGTATAGATGCCCGAGAGGTAGACCGATATCTTGGCAGTCAGATCATGCGCCAGATTGGCAAACAGCCGCGTGCGTGTCTGATTCCCGAACGGGTACACATCTGTCTCAAACAGCGAATACCCCGCTCCGCCGGTCAAACGGGTGGCGGGAGATGGCAGAAACGTAACCGATATTTCCCCGTAAGGAGTGTCCTGAATATCACCCTGTGCTTCGTCAAGGTCCTTGCGTTCATACCCCACCCTCAGATTCGCAAAAAGGTTGGGGTTGAACACCTGCTGGAAGGCCGCCCCGACCTGATAGTCGTCGGAATCCCGATTCAGAGCAGATTTGTAGTCCGCGGTCTGGAAACGCAGGTCCATCCCGATCGACGACTCGGGAACAATATTGTGGTAAATCGTCAGACCGGCGACATAGATATCATAGTCCTCCCGGTCAGCAACGTCATCGTCGTCGTACCGCAAAGTCAGGTACCGGCCGGAAAAATCCATCCGCGTATCGGGCTGAAGTACAGTGGTGAGACCGCCTTCAAAGCTATTGTAAAGATAATCATTGTTTTCACGAACCACCCGGCCCTCTTCCACCAGCTCAGGCAGTTCAGCCCGCCGCAGCGTGTCTTTCAATCCCAGGCTGAAACGCGGCGAGAACTTGTGGTTGAACACCAGATCCACTGCATGATGAAAGTCGGTCTCATCCTCGGGACGGTCATCCCACCATACAAATGAAGGCCGGTATCTCAATCCCAGAAAAGTATCATCCAGGTTCGCGTCCAAAGAAAATTCCGCCTCTTCGATGATCTTCCAGCTCTCATCAGTATTCTCTTCTTCCTGGCGGATATTGTCATCGTACTCAAGCCTCAGCCGGTTGAATATCCGGAACGGAAGCCCCCCCTCACTACCGCTACTGGCCAGAGGAAGGAAGACAACCACTAGCCCCGCGGCCAGTGCCAGTCTGACTACCTTCATCGTCTGTAACCTCCTTGTCTAGATCTGACCCACCCGTGACTGAATACGGTTCAATCCTATTCTCCATCCGGAGTAACAGGTTTTTTCTTCTTCTTCTGAGGGACGAACTCCGCTTCCCTGATCACGCGAACCACTTCGGCATAGGTTACCGGCCGCACCCCGGCTACGAACTCCATGTCTGTCCCGTACTCGGTCTCATCCGGCTCGCCGGTCTTACCCTTCTTCAATGGATCGGTAGTCGCAGCAAGCTGAATCACATGGGGTGCCACAGGTTCGGCCAGCGGCGCCAGGGAATCAACCGCTTCTCCCACTGTCCCAATAGAAACACCGATGCTGTTGAGAAAATCAATATACGATTGCGGATCGTCCGGATTCTCCACCTCCGACTGCCGCTTCATGGCCTGCACGACTACCCGCGCCAGATCGTTGAGCCGGACCAGCTCCTCCGGTTTCCAGCCTCCCCATGGAGAAATATTGTTGTCCATAAGAATCTGTATGCACTCGATGTCGGAGGGCGAAGCTGGGAGAAAACGTGCCAGCCCCAGCACGTTCACCAGCAGCTGCGCCAGCTCAGCCTGCGTAACCCCCCGGGTAAGCCCTGCGGTGCCCGTCTGCTGGGCCGCGCCACTCCCAGCAGCCCACAGGAACCCCGCAGCAATAGCCAGAAATACCGCTCGCCGGATTGTTCTCATGAATTCCAGCCTCCTTAAACTCAGGCAAGCTGCACTAAGTAACCAACACAATACTAGTACACAGAGGGTACCCCTCTCAGGTCAAGCCGATTTTCCCAGAAAAATCCCCTAAGCCACGTTTGTTCGCCGCATGTCCCATCCCACACTCCGGAAAATGAATCCCGAACGTTGCAGAGACCTGGCGACGGAATCGCGCTTTCCCGCAGGCTCAGATAGCCTCCGCCGTCATGGGAACCAGCATGGGGGCGCTTCTGCTATTCA
>QNAJ01000068.1 GCA_003641465.1 Verrucomicrobiota bacterium
CTTTGTGAAAGAACAGCCGCGGACCTGGGCCCAGCCGGACCCCAGCCAGCCTGCCACCCCCGGGCGCCCTGCCGCCGGGACCCCCTACACGTACCTGGATTTCCTCAACGAGTTCAACGCCGGCAACGCTCCCAGAGAGCCGATATACCCGCTGGATGTGGCAGCCACAAATGAGAGCCTGATGCCCACGCAGGGCAGCATGGTGAACGCGACTTCCACGCCGAAGTTTTTCTATCCCATGGACCTCGACTCGTCTGTCGCTTACGCCAACAACTTCCTGGGATACGCCTACCAGACCGGCGCCCTCAGCTTCCCCACGGATGCCGCGCTGCAGGACAATAAGTTGTTCTGCACCGCAGACCTGGCAGAGATTCAGTCTTACGATGTGGTTGACCCCGACCCTACGGACGGCCGCGTCACTTATGAACCCGGGCTGGACCACCCCAAGCTCATTGAGCAGATCGTGGACTACATTCTGCTCAGGGAAGTTGACTTTCCCGAGAGCGTTTACGTTTACAATCCTTATAAGAACAAGTTCGTTGTCTCCTATTCCAGCGGCCAGGGGCCGGGAAGCGAGGTCTACGCCGACTTCCAGTCCCTCCAGTACCTGTATGCTATCAACCCGGACGGCAGAATCGAGGTCTGCCAGTGGGCTTACGGCCCGGAACCGTTTCCTGATGGAAGCACGGATACGCTGGTGCACGGCCACATTGAACGCCGGCCTTCGGCGCCTCTCGTTTATTACTACTTCTTTGTGACGGAAGAGGTGGTGGACGCCGAAAACGGCTGGCGCATCCAGTCCAACCGCCGCGCGCAGGCACAGGGCTCGGCGCGCCTTCTCACGGTCTGGCCGCTCAACGGTCGGTACTACACCACTGAGTATGCTCCGAACGATGTCGGCAAGTATGTGGCGGACGACAGCCCGAAACTGGATATTGACGATGCGGAATCCGGTTTTGGCAGGTATACTCCGGTGACGGCTTACCGCCGGAACTTCCTGGTTCCGGCGCCGTAGCGAGTGAATATATGAACTCTCCAAAGCGGAACAATTTCGGCGGTTCTGAGGGTTTCTCCCTGCTGGAGCTGCTAGTTGCGGTGGCCATACTGGCCATTGTGATGGTGCCCATTGCTTTCTTTTACTCCAAGGCACTGCAGTCCATTGAGGCGGCCAGCATCCGCAACCGGGCACTGGCGCTGGCGCAGGAGCGCATAAACGAGATCAAAGCGATGCCGTACGAGATGATCCGCGCCAACAATTGCCCCGGCCCCTCCGACCTGGAGATCCACAACATAGACCAGACGGTGGTCAATGTTTACGACCACAATGTGTTCATGTGGAACTATCCCCTGCCGCTGGGCTACAACCCGTACGACCCCAGTTCCCAGGGCTGGGACAACTCGCCCAGCGTGAACCGCCTGAACGGCAACGCCTTTGACCCGACCGGCAGCTTTCCCGCTGCACCGATGGTGAACATCCTGGGCCAGGGCGGCAGTCCGGCATACGAATACGAGCCCATCGGCTTCTATGCCAACCTGCGCCGGGGCCAGGACTTCCGTACGACCGATCCGCGCACCATTCCGCTGGCGGAGACGCCGAGAACGGGCGACGAGTGGCGCAAGGGAACGGAATACCGGCGGGAGCTTTACGAGATTTACGGCCGGCGGACCATAATCCTGGATGTTCTTCCGGACCCGGCGGATGATGACACCGACATCTACCCGGTTGACAGCCCGCTGGACGGCGGCGCCAACGCGATGTCGCCGTACCCCCCGCTGAAGGGGCCCCTCAACAAATACCAGGTGCGCAGCAAGTACGGGATGAAGGGGAAGCTGGTTACGGTGCAGGTTTTCTGGCTGCCCACCAAGGCGCCGCAGCGTTATCTCCGGCCGAGCGAACTCAATACCGTGGAACTGAAGGCTTTCATCCCGGCGAGCAACGCGATGAGCGACATTGACGTAGACAGCGATGTGCTTACATCCAATAACGAGCTGTTTATCTCGACGCCGTAGTTGCCGCTGGAGTGTAAGGGAAATGAGGCCAATGGAAACTTGGAAGCAAACAGGGAACCGGGGCTTCACGCTGGTGGAGCTGCTGGTCGTAATGAGCATTATCATGATCCTCGTCGGGATAGCCATTCCGACGCTGAACGGCGTCAAGGAGAAGGCGAGGAACGCCGAGGTGAAGGCGGCGGTGCACGATATACAAACCGCTCTGGCGCAGTATGGTGTTGACCACAACGGCTTCTATCCCGGCATGAACTGGGTGTTTGACGCGAACGGCGCGCTATGGAACGGGCCGGGCCTGCGCGGAGGGATTCCGATGGGCGCGACACAGGACGAGCAGAAGTTCTACGTGCCGCGCATGGGCGACCCGGCGCGCTACCTCCCGGATGGCGAGACGCCCGACCCGGAGAAGGTGGACCCGCTGGCGCGCGACGGCTATATGCCGGAGTACCCCGCCAACCCGTTCCTGCGGACCGGCGGCAGCGCCCAGAGGCAAGTGACGAACCTGTTCTACTTCGGGGTGGACGAACAGAACGGCCCGGACCTCGCGGATCCGGATTACCTCCAGTGGTCCTATCTGGCTTACAACGAGGGCGTCCCCGTCCGGCAGGCCTATGTGCAGTACGCACGCGGGCACTTCACTTACATACCGCTGAATCCGGTGAACACGCAGGGTTACGATTTTGAAAACATATGGGCTGATCTCACGCTGGAGCAGCGTGCGAAATACTACGAGCACGTGCGCAGCTTCCTGCTGATCGGCTGGGGCTCCAGCCGGATGGACGATACCCAGGCCAAGGGCCTGAGCAACAAGTGGTGGGATTCCGCCGAAGGCGGGTTTGACCTGGACCAGTCAATGACCATTGACCCAATAGAGAGCCGGATTGTCGGACTGATCCGGCCGCACATGCTGGACAGCAGCGGCGGCTACGGCGGGTTCGGCGAGGTGGACATCACCGGCCACGCGAATATTGATTCCGGCTTCTACGGCGCGACGATTATCCTGTCGTCAGGCAATTAGAGCGGTGCGTACTATGGCGAAAGCAAGAGAAAACCGGCGCGGCTTTACGCTGGTGGAACTGATGGTAGTCATCGGCATTATCGCGATGCTGGCGGCTATTGCCGTTCCCAGCTACCACAATGTGCGGCGGAAGGCCCGTGAGACCGAGGTGGCCAAGAACCTCGGCACCATCAACCTGGCGTTGCAGCAGTTTGCCGCGGACAACAACGGAAAATACCCGTACCGGGTCACGGCTTACGATGCGTTGGGCAACAACCGGCTGGGAGACACGGATTCCAGCACGTACTACCCGATGGGCATCTGGGGCGGGGTGCTGACCGTCAACCCGGACGGCACGCCCAGGGTGAGCTACATTGAGCAGACTTTCATTCAGCCCCAGTGGGGGCCGGACGAGTTCAGGCTGTTCAACCAGAAGACCGACCCGCTGGTCGGGGTCGGCTACCTGGTCAGCTATCCGGAGAATCCATTCCTGAAGCGGCCGATGGGCGGAATCCTCTGGGCGTTTTCCGGCCGCGATGTCACTATTCCCCATCCGCAGGTTGTGGTCAGCCCCGGTGACTTTGTCTATACATTCAACATGGGCGATGCGTTTGACCCCAGCGACGAGTACTCGGACCGGGAAGATCCACCCAGCGTGATACCGGCGGCGATGAGCTACGAAATTACCAGCATGCAGGCACTGCCGCGCCTGCGGCTGGAGGTGGATCTGGTGGACAGCTATCAGTTGTGGGCCTACGGCGGGTTGCAGCTCAACGGAGCGCGTTACGCGGTATACCCTAACAACGACGACTCCCCGGTGCCGCGCCCGCTGAAAGCCAAGAAGGACTGGAATGGCAACGGCATCGGCGACATGTTTGAAGCGGGAATAATCATGTATTTCTCGGGCGGCGAGAAGTTCTACCAGAAGGAGACTTCCACGGGCGAGAAAGTTGAATTCTAAGCGGCCCTGTGAGGGGCGAGGTTGTGAGTATGGGAAAAGGAACCAGAACGGGTTTCACCTTGGTGGAAATGCTGGTGGTGGTCGGGATCATCGCGATTCTGATTACCATCATGGTGCCGATCGTCGGCAACGTCCGCGAGAAGGCCAAAGAAAGCGCGGTGAAAGCTTACTGCGGCGCGATTGAGCAGGCGCTGTCCAGCTACGCCGCCAGCCATGACGGCAACTACCCGGGAGTGGCGGTGGACGTGATGGCGCCATACCCGGATCACGCGCTGGGCGACCCCGGGCTTTACGCCGGCCAGTTTCCGCCGCCGGGCGGCTTCGCGCATGGAGTTATCGGCGGCAAGGGCGCCAATATACAGTCCACGCTGCCAACCATGCAGTTGCTGAAGCAGGTGCGGGACACGGTGCTGGACTCGGGAACAATGGACACGGCACGCTGGTTCGACTCCCTGATGATCTCAGGCGCGATTAGTGAGTATCCCCAGAACCCGTTCCGCAAGTCCGGAATCGCCGGCGACAACCGCATGATGAACGTGTTCTGCTTTGAGGGGACCACGCCCACCGGGCCGAACGACCTAACGAACTTCGTCCCGTATATCCTGGCCAACCCCGCCGAAGACAACACCGACACGGTGCCGGACGTGCTGTTCAGCGGCCGCGTACGCATCATCGGCAACTGGGACGATCATTTCGGCAACGACTTGAGGGACACTGGCGATGTGCACAATGCCGCCGGGGACTTCGCTTACGTACCGATTCTGAGTATGTCCACCAATCCGTATGTGGATAATCCCATGACGCCGGAGGACGACCACTTCCGCTGGGGCACTAATGTCAGCGGGTATATGCTGTTCGGTTTCGGCCACCAGTCAACCAGGACCAACATGTTCCAGGAAGAGAAGGACGCCTTCCGCGCCACCGGCCTAGATGGTTTTGGCGGCGCGGGTTGCGACACGCCCTTTGAGCAGGTTGTCCTGGCTCTGTTCGATTCGGCCGTGTATTTTTCGCGCAAACCGTAATCCGGTGATATGACGATGGTAAAGGAAAAGCAAGGCAACCGGGCCGGCTTCACGCTGGTGGAGATGCTGTTGGTGCTCCTGATTTCGTCCATTGTGCTGCTCATTCTCGGCGTGATGGCGAAATCCACCTTTGATGTGCTTCGCACCGGCGAGAGCCGTTCGCAGCTCACCGGCAGCGCACAGCTCACCCTGGACTATATCGCCCGGGACGTCGAGTCCGCGACTTCCATCCCGGCGATGTACGACCGCAATCTGAGCGGTGTGCCCGACGACGACATAGAGGAATTTGACCAGGCGGCTGAGTGGGTTTTGGGCTATGAGCAGGGCACGAATTACATCATCCCGACCAACTACGCCATGTCCGAGGCCTTTTCCGACCATCTCATGCTGATGCACAGCTCGGAGTACCGCATTGGCGCGTACGGCGACGTCATCAGCGAGGCGCTTTCTCCTCCGAAGAGTATGCTCATCCAGGGCAGGCGGGTGGCCAACTGGGCATCTTATTACCGCCTGGCCATCCCCACGGTGGACGCGCCCTACTACCTGTCCACCATCCTGCCGTGGAACCGCACAGCCCTGAACAACTATCCGCAGTCTGTGGCCCTCGGCTACCGCGACGAAACCGCGACGGTTACGCAGGACGTGACTCTCTATTACCGCGCCTTTGAGGATCAGGGCAACTTCAACCCCGGGGTTGAGCAGCCGCCGGGAGACTACTACATTCACCGTTACCTGAACATGCCCATAGGCACTAATGTCACGCGCATCCGCTTTGAATACCTGATGGAGGTTCCCGTGTACAAGGTGGATGGCGACGGCGACGCCGCTTACCGCAACCTGGACACCGGCGAGGTGGTGTTTGAGAGCGCGCCCACGCAGGCCAGCGGCGCCACGGCGGACGTGGTGGACGACTGTGTGCCGATTGTTGACCATTACGAGTTCCGGCATATTGACGTCTGCGACAACAGCGTCACCTATTACTCAATGCAGGACCAGTACGTTGGCGCCGGCACAGGGGATGAGAGCGCCTATGCCAGCTGGAATATTGACTTCTTCTGGAACGACCCTCCGGGCGACCCGGACAATCCCCCGCGGGACCATTACGCTTACACCACCGACGGCGAGTTCCGCTCTGTCCGCTGGGACACGGAGATGTACTGGGGTGACGACAACTCCTCTCCAACCGGCTGGGATGCGGGGAACGCCGACGGCATCCCTGACGGAGATGGAATCCCCGACGACCCCGTGCCCACTTACTGGCTCCCGTTCCTGCGCGCCATCCGCGTGACGGTGGTGGCAACCCCCACCGAGATCATAGAGCAGCGCCGCAACCTATCTGGCACCACCCGCAATGGCACGACCGTCTACTACAACCTGGACAGCCCGGTGCCGTACCGCGATTATTTGCGTACCCAGCCCATGACCAGCGCCCGCGATCTGTACGTGGGTGACGGCAAGGATATAGTCATGTCGCGCACGGTCTACCCGGCGAAGATGTATCAGCTGGAACTCATTACGGACGCGCACGACTCGCGCTTGCGGGGCATGCGCCGCGCGGACTGGAACTTCTTCCGGGGAATGGACTACTCGCTCTTTGACCCCCTCAGCCCGGACGACCGGATCCGGCCGTTTACCCCCTGGGGCAAGTACTTCGAGAAGGAAAACCGCTAGGCTTAGCTTCCCCCCGATTCGCCTTAGTTTTTCCCCTAATTGGGTAAAATAGGTAGGCCGATTGCGGCCGCATGGTGCGTAATATATGCGTGGTGAAACAAACAACGTGATGTCGCGCGGGGAGGAACGAGGCTTCGTACTTCTCGCGGTATTAGCTTTCATTGCGTTTATTCTTCCGGTGATCCTGCTGGTGCTGTCCACCGTCTCCACCGAGACGATGTCCGTGGGCGAGGCCATCAAAGGAGCCAAAGCGGAGCGCGCCGCCGAGCAGGCGGTGGAGAGCGGCGTCTCAGTTTTGCTGCAGGAGAAGCAGGTTCCTAACTACTGGGTGTCCAAGACCCAGGAGAATAACGCAATCATCGTCAACGACCCGGTGGCCGGGGTCCGCCGCGACCTGCTGGTGAACAACGGCGCGGGAGTTGACGGCATCTACGGCACCGACGATGACTGGTGGATTGGTCCGCGTGGCGACCGCTCCTACATTGACGGTGACGACGTCGCCGACCCGAGGAACTACGACTACGACTTCAGGTACATGAACACCGACGGGCCGGTTTACCTGGCGCAGCGGTGGGCGTTCAGCTCCTTCCGCAACCCCTTCTTTTACGACCCGGTGAACCCGTGGGGGGTTCCGGTGGAACTGTACAACCAGTTCGCCGCGGTGCAGGGCGACGACGACGGGGACGGGGTGCATGAGGGTTTCCAGCCGGACAATCTGGACACACTGTTGCTTCCGGGCTACTAC
>QNAJ01000069.1 GCA_003641465.1 Verrucomicrobiota bacterium
AAGTGGACATCTACGATATCCCGATCGAAAGAATCACCCGGCAGTATATGGAGTACCTGGAGCTGATGCGGATGCTGGATCTGAACATAGCCGGTGAGTTTCTGGTGATGGCGGCCACGCTGATGGTGATAAAGAGCCGGATGCTGCTTCCGCCGGAGGAGCGTGACGAAGAGGAGGAAGAAGAGGACCCCCGGTGGGAACTGGTCCGCCAACTGCTCGAGTACAAGAAGTTCAAGGAAGCCGCCGGCTATCTGGAACAGCGCGAAGCACAGCAGGAAAACGTATTCACTCCCGTGGAACCGGGACTTCTGCCTGCCCCGGATCCCTCCCTTACGCTGGCGGACGTCAGCATCTTTGATCTGATCACGGTTTTTAATGAGGCTCTCAAAAAGTTACCGCGGGAGGATCTGCGCGAGGTTTTCGGGGAAACTTTCACTGTGGCGGACAAGATCGAAGAATTGGTACAATTGACCGCAAAACGCCGTCGGCTGAGTCTGTCCTCGCTTTTCGAGCGAATGCGCTCACGGGTGGAGATGGTGTGTACCTTTCTCGCCCTCCTGGAACTGATGAGACTGAAACAGGTGCGTGCGATTCAGGAGAGACCATTCGGCGAGATTCTGATAGAAGCTGTGGCATGAGAGAGTCTGCGATGGGAGCAGCGGACAGGAAAGCGGGACCGGATCTCAAGGCAATCGTGGGGGCTCTGCTTCTGGCTCACGGTCGGGCGCTTACGGCTGAAAGGATCCGCGAGGCTTTGATCCGGGCGGCTGAGGCGTCCGGGGAGGATCCCCCAGATTTCAGCCTCGCGCAGATCACCCAAGCTGCCAATGAAGTACGAAGAGCTCTGGCTGCCGCCGGTGTGGGCATAGAGGTGGTGGAGGTGGCTCACGGATGGAGAATGCAGACGCGGCAGGATTGCGGGCGTTGGGTCAGGGCGCTGCTGGCCAAAGCCGAGCGACCCCGGCTGTCCCGCCCGGCATTGGAGACCTTGGCCATCATAGCGTATCGTCAGCCTTGTACCCGGGCTGAGATAGAAGCGGTAAGGGGGGTGTCGGCAGACCACATCCTGAGAAGTCTTCTGGAGATGGAGCTGATCCGTATCGCCGGGCGGAGTCGCCTGCCGGGGCGGCCGCTGTTTTTTGCGACTACGCATAAGTTCCTGGAGCACTTCGGGTTGAGGTCTCTTGAGGAACTGCCCGCGGTAGAGGAGCTGAGACGGCGGGAGACGGAAGATGATGGTTCGCCGCCTCCTGCACCTGGCGGGGGACCCGAAGCCTTGGAGAGGAAGGTTGAAAATGAGCAGCAGCCCGACGGATGAGGAAAGACAGGCCTCGAGAGAGGAAATAGAGCGATTGCGGCGCCGTATTGATGAGATTGACCAGAAGCTGGTCGCTCTTCTGAATGAGAGGACGAGGGCGGCGCTGGAGATCGGACACCGCAAGCAGGCAGAGGGCGAGGAACCTTATGTTCCCGCCCGCGAGCGGGAGGTTCTTGAGAAAGTACTGGCGGCAAACCGCGGTCCTCTGAGTCGCAGTGCCTTGCTGGCGATATATCGTGAGATCATGTCGGCGGCGCTCTCGATGGAGAAGAGAATCGCCATTGCCTACTTGGGGCCACAGGCCACGTTCACCCACATGGCAGCACGCTCGAGATTCGGCGAGAATGTCACCTACCGCCCGTTTGAGAGCATTGCCGAAGTGTTTGCGGCGGTGGAGAAGGGGCGAGCCGATTACGGCGTCGTGCCCATTGAAAACTCGATCGAGGGGGCCGTATCTCATACACTGGATGAGTTCGTTGACACGGAACTGAAGATCTGTGCGGAGATCTACCTGCCGATTTCCCATCACCTGCTGACCCGCGATCCGAGTCGGGAGGTGGTCAAGATCTACAGCAATCCGCAGGTTTTCGGTCAGTGTCGGCGCTGGCTTTTGGAGCACATGCCCGGCGTGGAATTGATTCCAGTCTCCAGCACAGCCCGCGCGGCTGAGCTGGCCGCCCGCGAGCCGGGCAGCGCCGCGATTGCCAGTCGGCTGGCGGGCGAACTGTACGGACTGAAGATCCTGGAGGAGAATATTCAGGACGAGCTCGGAAACACGACCCGTTTCCTGGTAATCGGGCGGAAGATCAGCGGTCCCAGTGGCCGGGACAAGACCAGTATCCTTTTTGGTGTCAAGGACAAGGTGGGCGCGCTTTATGAGGCGCTGGGTCCCTTCAAGCGGTACAACATCAACATGACCAAGATCGAATCCCGTCCCAACCGCAGCAAGGCCTGGGAATATTTCTTCTTTGTGGACATTGAGGGTCACGCGAATGACGAGTCGGTGCAGAAGGCTCTCCGGGAAATGCGTTCTCATTGTACCATTCTGAAGGTTCTGGGATCGTATCCGAAGGGGAGCCTGGAGCCCTCCGATCCGCACGGCGGGTAGACGAAATCTGATGGCGGAGATTCCCGTAGAATACAACCCGTGGGTGGACCTGCTCAGGCCGTACGAGCCGGGAAAGCCGGTCGAGGAGTTGGCCCGCGAGCTGGGAGTGGAGCCCGATGCGGTGGTGAAACTGGCTTCCAATGAGAACGCGTTGGGGCCGTCGCCCGCCGCGGTACGCGCGCTGCAACAGGCTGCCTCCCGCATGCATCTCTACCCCGATGGCTCGTGCTTCTATCTTGCACGGCGAGTTTCCCAGAAGCTGGGCGTAACGCCCGACTGGCTGGTCTTCGGGAGCGGCAGCAACGAGCTGATTGTATTGCTGGCGCTGGTGTTCCTGCGGCCGGGAGTCACCGCGGTAATGTCCCAGAAGAGCTTCCTGATCTATCGTCTGGTGAGCCGGACGGTCGGCGCGGAGCCCATTGAGGTGCCCATGAAGGGATGGACTATTGATACCCATGCATTGCAGGAGGCGATTGGAGAAGATTGTCGGCTCGTGTTCATAGCGAATCCGAACAATCCGACTGGTACTGCGGTGGACCGGGAAAATCTTGAGGCATTTCTCGACAGTCTCCCCGGCCATGTGCTCGCAGTCGTGGATGAGGCCTACGTGGAGTTCATGCCTGAAGACCAGACTCCGGACCTGATCAGTCGGATGAAAAACGGCAGAATGATCTGTTCGCTGCGCACTTTTTCCAAGATATACGGACTGGCAGGACTTCGTATCGGGTACTGCGTGGCTCCGCCTCCCGTGGCCTCGCTGCTGCAGCGGGTGAGACAGCCGTTCAATGTTAATTCCGCGGCTCAGGTGGCAGCCCTGGCAGCGCTGGATGACGAGGACCACGTCCGCCGCACGCTGAAGCTGGTGGCCTCGGAGAGACAGTTCTTGGAATCCGAATTGCGCGACCTGGGACTGGAGTATGTGCCGTCGGTCACCAACTTCATGCTCGTACGTACCGGCGACGGGCGCCGGACTTTCGCGGCTTTACAAGAGAGACACATTATCGTACGTCCAATGGATGTTTACGGCTTGTCGGATTTCGTACGAGTTACTATCGGGACGCATGAGCAGAACCAGCGTCTGATAGTGGCGCTCAGAGATCTGCTCAACGGACGTGGGGGATGAACATGATTATCGTGATGCACAAAGATGCTAGCGAAGACAATCTGAACCAGATCCTGGCGAAGATCCGGGAATGGGGCCTGAAGGCTAACGTGATCCGTGGTGCGGAGCGCGTGGTGGTGGGGGTGATCGGGGATGAGGCCGTAATCAGAAACAAGCCACTCGAAGCATTCCCGGGCGTTGAGCAGGTGATGCCGGTGCTCAAGCCGTACAAGCTGGTGAGCCGTGAGTGGCATCCGGAACCGTCACAGGTCGTCGTGGGCAAGGACCCCGCTGTCAAGGATCAGGCTGTTTTCGGTGGGCGGACAGTTGTGGTGATTGCCGGGCCGTGTTCGGTGGAGAACCGTGACATGTTGCTTGACATGGCCAAGGCGGTCAGGGCGTCCGGTGGCCGAGTCCTGCGCGCGGGCGCATTCAAACCACGTACCTCGCCGTATGCTTTTCAGGGGTTGGGTCTGGAAGCACTACGGCATCTGGACGAAGCCCGCCGCCTCACCGGCCTGCCTATCGTAACCGAAGTGATGGATCCGAGAGATGTTGAGCTGTTGGCGGAGACCGCGGATATGATGCAGGTGGGTGCCCGCAACATGCAGAATTTCATTCTGCTGAAGGCCGTGGGCAGAACCCGATGTCCGGTGCTGCTTAAGCGCGGGCTGGCGAACACGATCGAGGAGCTCCTGATGAGTGCCGAATACATCATGTCGCAGGGCAATCCCAACGTGGTGCTCTGCGAGCGGGGGATTCGGACTTTTGAGAAGTTCACCCGCAATACCGTGGACATCAGCGCGGTTCCGGTGCTCAAACGGGAGTCACACTTGCCGGTGATCGTGGACCCCAGTCACGGCACGGGACACTGGGATCTGGTGGAACCACTGGCCCTGGCCGCCGTCGCAGCGGGCGCTGACGGTATCATGGTGGAAATTCATCCTAATCCGGAAGAGGCCCTTTCAGACGGGCCTCAAGCATTGTTGCCGGAGCGTTTCGCTCACATGATGCGGGCTCTTGAATCGGTAGCTCGCGCCGTGGGCCGAACACTCTGAAATCAGTCGGTGGGGTGGGGCATGCGCGTTGCGGTTCTGGGACTGGGCCTGATGGGGGCTTCGCTGGCATGGGCGTTACGGCGCCGGGGGGTGGGACCGGTGGCGGGCTATGCCCGCCGCCCGGAAACCCGCCAGCTTGCCTTGGAGCGAGGCATCTGCGACACCGTGGCGGATGATCCGGAGGTCGTGGTGGCGGACTGTGAGTTGGCGGTAATATGTACCCCGGTAATGGTTGTACCGGACATACTCCAGCGAGTCCTCGGAAAGGAAAAATCCCGTGGCCTGCTTGTCACCGATGTTTCCAGTACCAAGACCTGGGTGGTCGAGCGATGTGAGAAGATCTGTGGTAGTGGGAAAACCCGCTTTCTGGGAAGCCATCCCCTGTGCGGGTCAGAGCGGTCCGGACTGGAAAACGCCGACCCTGATCTCTACGAGGACGCGGTGACGGTGGTAACCCCGACCCCACAGTCAACCGAATCGGACGTGGAGCTCCTGACGCGGTTCTGGGGATTGGTGGGCTCCCGGGTGCTCCGGATGCCGGCACGCACGCATGACGCCGTGGTTGCCCGTACGAGTCACCTGCCGCATGCCTTGGCCGCACTCATGGTTCACATCGTCGGTCGTGGGGACATCGAGCGGGACCGGAAGTTGTGCGGTACCGGATTCCGGGATGCTTCCCGGATTGCATCAGGTCCTCCCATTGTGTGGCGGGACATTTTTCTCACCAACGCACAGGAAATGGCCAAGGGGTTGGACTTCGCCATTGATGAACTGAAGCGCCTGCGGGGGATGATAGCCTCGGGACAGGGGGAAGCCGTGGAGGTGTGGCTCCGGGAGGCGGCTGAGTTGCGAGAAAAAATATTGAGACTCACCGGGAAGCGGGTGGGTTGAGGGAGAGGCCGGATGTGGCGTAGTGTGCGGATAGTCCCGGGCTGGAAACATACGGAAACGGTGGTTTCCGTACCTGCTGATAAGAGCATCGTCCAGCGCCTGCTGATAATGAGCCTTTTCTGCCGGGGGGAGACGCGGATCGAGGGGAGTGGATTCGGATCCGACTGTATTTCCACCGCCCGCGCGGTGGGAATGCTGGGTGCCGAGGTACGGCTGGAATGCTTGGGCGGTGCGATACGGGTGTCTCCATCTCCGGAAGGGCTGGTGCAGCCGGAAGGCGAAGTCTACTTGGGTAACTCAGGTACCGGAATGCGCCTGCTTTCAGGTGTTGTGGCGGGATATCCGTTGGATGTGACTCTTACGGGAGACGAATCGCTTATGAGGCGGCCGATGGGCCGCATAGCCGACCCTCTGCGGCGGATGGGAGCACAGGTTGATCTGCTGGGTGCTGGAGAGCGGCCACCGGTTCGTATTCGTGGCGGCCGTCTCAATCCGATACGGTATGAGCTGCCGGTCGCCTCGGCACAGGTGAAGTCCTGCATACTTCTGGCGGCTCTGTTTGCAGAAGGAGAGACCGAGGTAATTGAACCGGCGCCGTCACGCGACCACACTGAACGGATCCTGATGCGGTGGGGAGTTCCGATCCAGTGCCGGGGAAACTCTATTCGGCTCAGAGGGTATGGTCGCGGCGGCCCGCACTTCCCGGCGGGGACTTGGCGGGTTCCCGGAGATTTCTCGTCGGGCGCCTACTTCATGGCGCTGGCGGCGGCGGAACCGGGTCGCTCGATATGGGTACGCCAGGTGGGACTGAATCCAAGCCGCATCGCCTTTCTGGAGGTGCTGTCGCGTATGGGCGCAGAGGTAACCGTTGACCGCGAGCCGGAAGGCGAATGGGAGCCAGCGGGTAGCGTGCATGTAAGCGGACAGCGCTTGCGGTCGGTGGAGGTCTCGGGTGAATGGATACCCCGCCTGATAGACGAGTTACCCTTGCTGATTGCTTTGGGAACCCTGGCGGAGGGTCATACAATTATTCGTGATGCGCGGGAGTTGAGGGTGAAGGAATGCGACCGGATAGCTGCGATGGGAGAGGCTCTACGGCGTCTGGGAGTTGAGGTGCAAGAATTCGATGATGGTATGCAGGTCAGTGGCCCGGCTTCTTTCACGCGTGAAGAAGTGGTAGTTGATTCGCAAGGCGATCATCGGATCGCCATGTCGCTGGCTGTGCTGGCATCTTATGCGAAAGCGCCGGTGGTTATTCGGAATGCGGCTTGTTCGGAGATATCCTGTCCGGGATTCTGGGAGCTGCTGAGTTCGTGCGGGGTGAGCGTTGAAGATGCCGGATGACTTGGTCATAGCCATTGACGGTCCGTCGGCCTCGGGGAAATCAACGGTGTCGCGTCTGGTAGCGGGTCGGTTGGGCATGGTGTACGTCGACTCCGGGGCGCTGTATCGGGGGCTGACCTGGAAATTCCTGCGCGAAGGAGTTGACTCATCGCAGACCGATCGCGTTCTTGCAGTGCTGGCAATGTCGCGATGGGAGTTTTTTGTCAGTGAGGGCACCGTCCGTTTCCTGATAGATGGGGAAGACCCTTGGGACCAGCTGCGTTCGGCCCCGGTCCGCGCAAACGTCGCCGATGTCGCTGCAATCCCGGAAGTGCGGCAGTTCGTGTGCAATCACCTGCGGAGTCTGAGCCGGTTCGGGCCTCTGGTCATGGAGGGCCGGGATATAGGCAGCGTGGTTTTTCCGGAGACCCCGTTCAAGTATTATCTGGATGCGGATCCAGAAGAGCGGGCAAAGCGGCGCTATCGCGAGGTGGCCGGACGTGGGGAAGGCGTGGTGTTTGAAGAAATAAAGAAATCCCTTCTGCAACGCGACCAGAAGGATTCTACCCGGCCTACCGCTCCGCTGCAGATTCCCTTGG
>QNAJ01000070.1 GCA_003641465.1 Verrucomicrobiota bacterium
ACACCCGAAAAGTCGAGGACGAGAAATTGATCGAGATTTCGATGACAAGTCCGCAGAACCCCGATGGTGAGTCGGAAGCCGCCGGCTTGCAGGTACCGGCTGTGCCCTGGACGCAGATTGAAGCTTGGCCAATTGCCACTGCCGGCCTGCCCACCCGGATCGTGTCCCGAGCGCTGCAGCGCGGATATCAGACGGTCGGCGAGCTTCGCCGCATCCCCGAGGAGGAAATTCTTCAATGGAGAAGCGTCGGCACGATCAGCATCCAAAAGCTGCACAACTTTTTCCACCTGTGTGAGGTCATTTCCCGCGGAGCTCTTCGTTTGGGAACTATCGGAGAAATATTCATGCTTTTCCTTGACGAAGACGAAGCCAACGTCCTTACCGCCCGCTACAACCTGCGGGTCCCCTACCGACCCCACGGACGCCGAACCACCCTGCAGGAGATCGGCCGCATGACGAACCGGACTCGCGAAAGGGTCCGCCAAGTGGAGGAAAGCGCCTTCCATAAGTTACATAGTAATCTGGCGAGAACCTGTCTGGAGCCGTTCTACGTATATTTCCGCAGCATCCTTACCGGGATGCAGGGCAGCGCCGAATGTCGCGACATCATGGAGACCGTTGATCCCTCTCTTTTCGGAGATTTCAATCCCTGTGCGGTATTAGCGTTCTTCTGCGAGCTTCAACCGGAAATCTTCACTAACCGGGGATCTGTATTCAGCCTGCTCAGTCACTCAATTCTCTCGGGCATAGAACAGCGCCTGATCCAGCTTCTGCGGTCGCATCAGGGCCCGTTGCCGGAGCCTCTGCTGACCCGGCGGTTCCAGGAAAGTATCCCTGCTCCTTCCGCCAGCGAAATACGGGTTGCCCCACTCATCGCCCGGGACTCGGACCGGATCCTTACTACTATTGACGGCAGACACCTGCTTCCCGAACATCTCAGCTACGTTGTAGCCGAACGCATGCAACAGATGACTCTGCCAGCTCACTTCCGCGATATTGCACGTGCAGTGAACGACCTGCTTACCCCGGCCAGCCGCGTAGGAGCGGGTATCGTGCTGCGGCAATTGAACTCCAGTTCTCTATTCTCCAGAGTGGACCGCGGCCTGTACACGCTGGCGCCCCGGACGGGCTACGCGATCATATAGACCGGGGAAAACTGGAAAATCGGGTCTTCCTCGGAGCGCAATGGATCTCGTGTCGGCGTACTTGCCGGATCCCGTGCTTTGAGTATGCTACGCACATGAAATTGATCGACAAATATCTTTTCCGGAACCTTGCGGTTCCGCTCTTCTGGTGTCTGGTAACCTTCACCTTACTCTACGTGGTGTATGACCTCTTCGACAATCTGCCCGACTTCATAGAGGGACGTACGCCTTGGCCGGAAGTGGTCAAGTACTACGTTTTCCTGATTCCTTCGGCACTGATTTATATCGTGCCGTTTTCGCTTCTCCTGGCCACTCTCTATTCTCTATCCGGACTTACCCGCCATAACGAGTTGACCGCCATGCGTGCCAGCGGGGTCAGCATCTACCGCTTGGTAGCCCCTTACCTCTTTGTCGGGCTTGCGGCTTCGGTGCTGGTTTTAGCCGTGAACGAGACTCTCGCGCCCTGGTCTGCCTACTGGTGTCACCAGTTCGTACGCTCGCAGCGCCACCGCGGTAAAATCAACGTACACATCGCCTACCACCTGGCTTTCAAGAACGAACGCAAGAATCGTGTGTGGAAAATCGAACAGTTCGACACCCGGACCTTCGACATGCGCAACGTCCAGGTCCTCCAGCAAAGAAGGGATGGCACCGACGACTACAAGATATGGGCCCGGCGCGCCGAGTGGCTGGACCGCCGCTGGTGGTTCATCGAGGCCGAAATACAGCACTATGATCGGCAATCGCGTCCACTGGGCCCGCCGGAATCCCATCCCTGGCTGGAAATGAGCCAATTCGACGAGACCCCGATGCAGTTCCTCAACGAAGTCAGAGATCCCGAATTCCTTTCAGCCCGGGATCTGCGCAACTTCATCCGCACGCACCGTAAGCTCTCGGCTGAGACGGTTAATCGTATTCTGGTTGATTTCCACCATCGGCTGGCGGTCCCGTGGACGTGTCTGGCAGTGACTCTTCTGGGCGTATCCTTCGGTGTGCATACCGGCAGGCGTGGAGCACTGTCCGGAATCGGTCTCTGTCTCGCTCTGGTTTTCAGTTACTACTTCCTAGTCAACACATTCCTGGCGCTGGGTAAAAAGGGGGACCTGGCACCATGGCTTGCGGCCTGGGCGCCCAACATGATCTACCTTATTCTCGGATCGGTACTTCTCCGTCGCATCCGCTGATACTTCGCAGCCCTATGGTGCTACCCTAACCGATCGCTATTATGGCGCGCCTGCAGGGGCGCTCTGCAGGTAACGCCAGGCCACCGCCAGGGAGAGGATCGCCAGAAGCAGCTTCAGTAGGCGAGAAGGAAGGTGCTTCTGAAGCCGGACCCCCAGATAGATGCCCGGGAATCCACCCGCCGCAAACAGCACGGCAAGACCCGGATCAGGTAGTGCGGTTGCCCCCAGCAGGTATCCCGTAAGACCGTAGCTGACTGCACCGGCACCCGAATTGATGAAATTGGCCAGCAGCGACGATCCCGCCGCGATGTATACCGGAATGCGGAAAAAAAGCACCAGCACGGGCACCAGCAGGCCGGCCCCCCCGATGCCATAGGCTCCTGCGGCGACCCCCACTACGAAGCAGGTAATTGTCAAACGTATTGCATGGACTCTGCCGCGTGTGCCGGCAAAACGCCAGGTAATCCAACGCAGATCGAAGTAAACATCCTCAAGCTCTGCTTTCCCATTGCGCAGATCCTCCTCGTGACGCTGAACAACCCGCACAACGAGCAGAACGGCACTCGCCAATAGAAACAGGCCTGCAAAAGTTCGGAATGCCGCTGCTCCAGGCAGGTAGAGTATTCGCATCACCACCCCTACGACTATCCCCGGCAGACTTCCTACAACCACTGTCAGACTCAGCGGCCAGCACATCCGCCTCTCACGAATGAGGCGCATGACTCCTCCCGGGGTCGCCAAAACGTTGTAGAGCATATTCGTCGCACTCGAGCAGGGTCCCGTCACACCCAGCACACTCAGCTGAAAAGGGAGCAGATAGAGTGCCCCACTGATTCCTGCTGGGGAACAGAACAGGCCCACTGCAAAGCCTGCAGCTACGGGGATCAGAGGATTCACCCTGATCCCTGCAATGGGAAAGTCCAGCGTCAAGAGAGACTCCCCTCCACCTACCACTCCCATCCGGCGTAAACGACCGGCCCGGAAAGGACTACATCCGCTTCCGCAGGAAGATCGTCGTCCTCCACGTCAACGCCCACATACCGGTAGCCGATCCCCGCGAAGGATCCCAGCACAAACTCCATCTCCGCCCTCACCTGAATATCAACGTAACTCGCGCTCACGTCTCCGAGATCCCACTTGGATCCGCAGGCCGTCGCCTGAAATCCAAGAAACGGCAAAGGATAGCTTAAAAAGTACACGCCGATGAATGGCATGGGACTTTCCACGTCGCCGCGGGCTGAACCCACGCCGCTGGCCGAAGCTTCCACCTCAGCCGATACGTACTGCATCCCTATCATGTATCCGCCACGGGCCAGAGACGTTCCCGGACTGAAGCGGTAGAACGCCTTGACCAGAGTCATATCCAGCGACGACTCCACCAGCGTGGACCCCGGGTATATCTTGTCATAAAAACGAATCATACGGGTCACCCGCGCTTCCTCGGAAACCGAAAGCCGATTGACTTCCAGTCCGACCTGATGCACATCACCAACTACAACCTGTCCGCCCGCCACGGTCACGGCGCTGTCGTAGCCCAGATCATCGTCCAGGTCCACGCGAGTACCGGAAACACCGTGATAGCCGACTGCGACATCGCCATCCGGTGTCATCCAGAAAAGAGAGCCCTCGACCTGCAAGGTCGCCATGGCGCTGTGTGTACCGGAAAGGATCAGCCAGACGAATAATATCCAGCCCGTCCACCTCATACTCCGCCGAACGTAGACGACCGATCGCATGCTACCTGTACCGCCTGCTGCCGGGAGGCTGGTAGAGCCCGTCCGCTGATGCCGAGGGGAGCATATTACGCGCGGTCCGGGGACTCAAGGTAGAAGCGTCGCCATGTCCCGGTTCCCAATTTGTGCTGAAAAGTAACTCCGGAGATGGGATAATCTCGACTCGGAAACGGCAACTTATCGCGCAAGGAGGTTGTTATGACTCTGCACATCGCCAGGGAAATCATGGGATGGTGTACACTGCTGAACGTCGGCCTGCTGATCGTATCATCAGCCATCGCAATCACGGCACGGAGGCAGATTTGTCACCTGCACGGCAATCTCTTCGGCATTAACCCCAGTAGCTGCGGTGTGGCACTCTATTGCTTCCTCGGAATCTACAAGGTACTCCTGCTAGTCTTCAACCTCGTGCCCTATCTGGCGCTGGTCATTGTGACCCGATGATCTGGCTAAAGAGGCGAAATCAGGCAGGATGAAGCGGGTATGAGCGCGATTGCCGGGGGAGCAGTCTCGTCCTTCCTCATGATCGCAGTGGCCGTCACTGCGTTTGCTGGGTGCCGACGGCTCACACGGGTCAGCACACGATGGTTCCTTGCCGGAGCAGCCGTGTGGCTGCTCGCAGTGGTGCTGAAGTTCGTATGTGCCATACTCTTCAACCAGGCTGTTCTGGCCGAGATCAGAAGACTGAGCTCCGCACCTGCATGTCAGTTTGCCGGCGCTGTTTTCCTGGGGGTCGAGTCCAGCTTGTTTGAAATGGGTATCACTCTGCTGGCGGTGATGATATGGCATCGTTGGGGACGGCCCATGGCTCGGGCGATTGCCATCGGAATCGGTGCGGGAGCCTTTGAGGCGCTTCTGGTGGGCGGTGCGGCACTTGCCAGCGTTACCTGGGCCGCGTCTGGCGCGGCCGCGGCGGCAGAAATGAGGCAGGCGCTGAGTACATTCCAGCATTCGACCCCGCTGTTCTGGCTGGTAGGGCCCGTCGAACGAATCATCGCGATTCTCTGCCACGGCGCCAGCCGTGCCCTCATACTTTCAGGGTACGCGCGCAGGACCCGGTGGCGGATTGTAGGTGGATTTGCGCTTTTTGCACTACTGGACTCGGTGGCGGGGTGGATTCAGCTTTCCGGCAAGATGGGAACAGTATCAATGTGGAAGCTCGAGTCTGCCATAATACCGGTCGGCATTCTCAGTGCAGTAGTGCTGGTGTGGCTCGGTATGCGCGATGATCGCCCATACCGCAATATGCCCCGAAACGTCGAAGTGCCCCCCTAGTTGTTTCCTGCGTCAGCCCGGCTGTGCCTCAGTCGTTGACTCCCACTTCGCCGATGCGGTCTGAAGATCGGGATGCGACACCAGCGCATGACCCACAACCATGTGAAAGGCTTCGGTCACCGGTGTTACCAGAGAGGCGTCGAGTACCGGGACTATGACACACGCATCCGCCACGCGGGCAGTGTAACCGCCATCCCGGCCAACCACACCCATCACCGCAGCACCGACCTCTTTGGCAAGCTGAAGAGCCCGGACGATGTTCGGGCTTATGTTCCGTTCGAGATTTCCGCCGCCCACCGAATAGACGAACACGGCGTCACGGCTGTTCAGTCGGGATCCTTTCAGCCACTCCACAAAACAGCTTTCCCATCCATCGTCGTTGATTCGGGCGGTCAGTTCGGAAACATTGTCCACGGGGGTATAGGCCTCTAATCCCGCCAGCTTCCGCAAGTCGTTCACCAGATGCGAGGCGGCTGCAGCGCTGCCACCCACCCCGATTACGAAGACTCTTCCGCCCGATTCACGCACGGCAGCCAGACGCTGCACCACCGCCTCCACTGCGTCAGCGTCCAATGCATTCGCCGTGCGGGCGATCAGGTCCATGAACCGCCGGCCGTGACTCATGGTCTTCAGGAAACCAATCGCCGCCAGCGATGTCAACCCGATTCACGGACGACACCGCCTGGGAAAAGTTCAGTCTATCTTCCGTACCCTTACCCGGTAGAGCCGTCTTCCGGCGGGAGGAGCCCGACCGGTAGTCTCGGGTCCTTCGTCATCTATGAAAGTGTACGTGCTCGGGGAACTGTTCGTCTCCAGCCAAGTCCCCACGCCGATATTGGTATTGGCGAATCGGGACCAGGCCGATGCCTCCAATCCATCGCAGAAATAGATCGTATAGTGCCGGCCGGACACCGTCGGGATCGTAATCCAGTGCTCGTCACTGGTAGGATTCTCGAGCGACGCCGTAAATACGGATGCAGGATTGGTCGGATCTGTTCCGGCGACATATTCGTGGTAGTTCGCGGCCCCATCCTCATCACTATCTCCGTCCGACGAATTCGTGAGTGTTCCGAAAGATCTCCACTCCCAACCGTCAGGCATATCGTCATTGTCCGAATCCAGCGGGACAACAATCAGCGTCGCATTGCTGACGACACTGTTACTCAATCCGCGTAAATCATCAGCCACAAAGATCACCTGGTTGGTCGTATTCTCATCGTCTGCCGTCGCGCTCCACGAGAAAACACCGCCGGTGAACACCGAACCCGCCGGAGCCACGGTGTTCGAAACCACGGCGGGATCCCCGTCGTCATCCACCACGTTTACCACAAAACTTGTGCCCGCACCGACCGGAAGAATATAGAGATCGCTGGGGATAAGAATCCGGGGCGCTCGATTGTCGTACAGCGCATACAGCTCAAACTCGTCGATATCAACCCCCCACGTATTGGTATCAGAAATCAACTGAAGCGAATGGCTTCCGGAGGCGAGATCTCCGAGGTAGACTACCGGAGAATCACGGAAGTTTGTCCACCCGCCGGTCGTTTCCGAGGGGAACTGCGCCCGCACTTCATCATCCACGACAACTCTGATGCGGTTCGGACCCACGTCATCTGCGTACCGCACGCGAATGTACACATTCGACCATGAACCGGTAACCGACAGATCAAATCCTACGCTGGCGGCTCCCCCGGTATGCTCGAGGTGCATGGTCTCACCTCCAACTGCATTAGCGCGATAGCAGAAGGTCGCGTTTGTCTGGTTGTCGCAGGATTCTGCTTGCCTGGTGATGATACTTCGGGCGATGCGCGTGCGGGATGGCCGACTCACTAATGTGAACCAGTCAAGTTCTGCGCCTTCGGTTCCACCGCCTACCAGGATATCGATCTGATGCTGACCGGCGGTCATGGCTCCCAGGTAGAGTGAAGGGAGGAATTCGTAGGCATCCCATCCCCCCGTATCCACGGTATATGTGCAGGCAGTGATTATTCCGTCGACTCTGACTGTCACCATATTGCCGAGATTATCTATGCCGTTGCCACCGTCTGCGTCCGAAT
>QNAJ01000071.1 GCA_003641465.1 Verrucomicrobiota bacterium
ATGGAGCACTTGACTCATGGGGACGGCCATCCTGCGCTGTTTAACGATTGCGTGATGCACTACGAGCATACATTAGACCGGCTAAAAGATTTCGCCCGCCGCTTGGAGGTGGAAGTGCCGTCACCGAGACGGGGCCCGTGGTCACTCCCCGAGGCGGGCTACTACGAGTGGCGGGGGGCGGAAGCGATGGTGGTCACGGATGCGGGTCCGCTGGGGCCGCCGGAGAACCCGGGGCACGCCCATGGAGATATTTTTTCATTTGAGCTCTCGCTGCGCGGCCGGCGTGTGGTTGTTGATTCCGGCACGTTCGGATACAACGCGGATGAAATGCGCACCTATTGCCGGTCCACCGCCGCCCACAATACGGTGGAGATTGATGGCCGGGATCAGGCCGATTTCTGGAAGGCTTTCCGCGTTTCCGGGTTTCCCCGTATCCGGGATTTGCGCTGGCGTCCGGCCGATGACGGCTTCCTTCTTCAGGCCGAGCATGATGGCTATCGCAGATTGAAAGGCGATGCCCGGCATAGTCGTCGGCTGGCGTGGTTTCAGGAAGGCGTGTTGCTGATCACCGATCGGATTACTGCGCGGCGGCCGGTGACCGTGATTTCACGGGTGCACCTGCATCCTGACTGGTTGCCCTGTGCCGTGGATGCCGGGAAGGTGGAGCTGGTTTCGGCATCGGGAGACAGGGTCACGGTAGGCAGTCTGGGCGGTACGGAAGTCTGGCTGGACACGGGCTGGTACTGCCCCGAGTTCGGCGTGCGACGGCCCTGCTACGTGGTCTGCACGCGGGCTGAGGGAAGGGATATCCGGCTGCGGAGTATCGTGGCTCAGGGAGGCGACTGGGATGTGCATCCGGATGAGGGGGCTACGCGGGGAGCAGAAACCTTTCCGTGGTAACCGGTCCTGAGCACCGGCTGACAGAACAGGAGGGGCGCGAGCGCGCGGATGAAGGTTCTTTTTCTTTCACATTATTTCTACCCGGAAGCCAATGCGCCGGCACGTCGCGTCTACGAATTGACCCGGCGCTGGGTCAGATCCGGAGTTGAAGTTACGGTGATTACCGGGGTGCCGAATGTTCCCCGGGGAAAGCCCTACCCGGGTTACCGGAATCGTCTGATGCTGAAGGAGACCATCGAAGGGGTGCGCGTAAAGCGTGTGTGGACCTATCTGGCCCCGAACCGCGGCCGGGTGAGACGCTCGCTGAACTATATGAGTTTCATGTTCTCGGGAACCATCTGCGGACTGATGACGCCTTGCGACGTGGTAGTGGCTACGACACCGCAACTGCTGTGCGGGGTGGCAGGCCGCCTGGTGGCACATGGACGGCGGTTACCTTTCGTGCTGGATGTGCGGGACATATGGCCCGCATCCATCTCGGCGGTGGGCGCGCTGGGCCACGGGAAGATACTGTCATATCTGGAAAGGATCGAGCGGGGGCTCTATCGCAGGGCGGCGCATGTCGTGACAGTGGGAGAAGGATACGCGCGCCACATCCTGTCACACGGGGTGGATCCGGCGGTGATGAGCGTGATTCCCAACGGGGTGGATCTGAGAACCTTTTCTCCCCGAACCTGTCGCTCCGAGATTCGAGCCAGATGGGGAATTGATCATGCATCGTTCGTGTGTCTGTATGCCGGCACGGTCGGTATGGCCTGCGGCCTGGATGTGGTGCTTCAGGCTGCCGAGAGAGTGCAGCGATCGAGAGTCGACGTGATGTTCGTTATAGTGGGGGACGGTGCTCGGCTGGACGAACTGAAATCCGAGGCACGCCGGCGGGGACTGAAGCAGGTTGTTTTCACGGGGAGGATTGCGGGTCGTGAGATCCCGGAAGTGATTGCGTGCGCCGATGCATGCCTGGTGCATCTCCGCCCGGATCCCCTGTTTGAGACGGTGCTGCCTTCCAAGATGTTCGAGGGTGCAGCGATGGGCAAACCACTGTTGGTGGGTCTGGTCGGAGAAGGGGCGCGCTGGGTGGAACGGGCGGGGGCGGGGATATGTTTCCGTCCGGGTGATGCAGACTCACTGCTGGAAGCGCTGGAGTCACTGATACGGAACCCGGAAATGCGGGCAGAGATGGGCAGGCAGGGACGGTCTTTTGTTGAGAAGGAGCACGATTACGATAAGCTTGCCGGCAGATATCTGCAAATACTGAACAGAGTGGTCGGTAATCGCTAGCAGCTACGGACAGGTGGAAGCAGTTCAGAAAGAGATGACGCAGCGGAAGATATGTTGCGTGGCGGGTGCAAGACCGAATTTCCTCAAGGTGGCCCCGCTGATCGCCCAGTTCCGGCGGCAGGGGGATATTTCGGTTTACCTGATCCATACAGGGCAGCACTACGATACGACAATGAGCGATGCCTTTTTCGAGGAGCTGGAGATTCCTGCCCCGGACGTACATCTGGGAGTGGGAAGTGGTACCCACGGCCGGCAGACCGGCCGGATCATGGAGAGAATGGAACCCATACTCCTGGCGGAAGATCCGGAACTGGTCATTGTGGTGGGCGACGTGAACAGTACTCTGGCGGCTGCGCTGGTTGCGGTGAAGCTGCAAATCCCGGTGGCACATGTCGAGGCGGGGTTACGCAGCTTTGACCGTACCATGCCCGAAGAAATCAACCGGGTGCTCACTGACGCTATCAGCAGCCTGCTTTTCTGTACGGAGCCGGCGGCTGTGGAGAACCTGAGGCGTGAAGGTATCGGCAGGGATAAGATTTTTCTGGTGGGCAACGTGATGATTGACTCGCTGATCCGGCGGCTCGAAAAGGCGCGCTCGTCGGACATTCTTGGCAGAATGGGGCTGAAGCCGCGCGGCTACGCCGTGCTTACCTTGCATCGTCCGTCCAACGTGGACCGGGAAGAGGCCTTTCTCAAGATCGTCCAGGCGCTGGAGGTGATATGCAGGGATGTGGACGTAGTTTTCCCGGTTCATCCACGGACCAGACAGCGGATAGCCGCCGGCCCGGCCGGGGAGCGGTTGGGAACTCTCGCCGGGTTGCATCTGGTAGAGCCTCTGGGCTATTCGGACTTTCTGAAGTTGATGATGGATTCCTGCGCGGTATTGACCGATTCGGGTGGCATTCAGGAGGAGACGACATTTCTGGGGGTTCCGTGTCTCACGCTGCGCAACAACACCGAAAGGCCGATCACGCTGGAGATAGGTACCAACCGTCTGGCGGGGACCGAGCCGGATTCCATCCTGGAGGTATGGCGGGATCTGCGTTCCGGGAAATGGAAACCCGACGGCAGGATTCCTGACCTATGGGATGGGAGGGCCGCTGAAAGGATCACTGCAGTCATACGCAGGTATTTGGGTATTCAGGGATAGCATTTCTCTTCGATTGAGGGATCAGACTTCCACCCCCAGGAGGTGTCTGACCAGCAGTCCGATCACGAAACTGATTGCCGCCACTCCCAGGCTGAGTCCGGCCATGACGGCAAAATGGCTCCCGAATTCCTTCTCCTGTGCCACTGAAACGTAGTAGGTGAACCCCCATATGATGAGAATGGCGGTCAGCAGGGTGATTCCCAGGCTGAGGAAGTAGTTTTGCAGGAAAAGGTACGGGAGGATAAGTAAGCCAACGGTGGTCAGGTAGGTACTGCCGGTATAGAACGCCGCACGAACCGGATGTTTTCCCTCGCCTTCAGCGCGGATTGACAGAAATTCAGACGCCGCCATGGAAAGGGCAGCGGCGATGCCGGTGACCAGCCCGGACAGAGCGATAAGGCGAGCGTTGCGCAGCGCCAGCGTGAGTCCGGCGAGGGCGCCTACCAATTCCACCAGAGCGTCATTGAGGCCGAGGACGATGGACCCGATATAACGGAGGCGTTCTTCATCCAGAAGTCTCAGCAGGGCCGCCTCGTGTTCCTGCTCGTCTTTGAGGATCGCCTCGGCCGCCGGCGTGTCATCCGCCATAAGGGCATAGGTTCGCTCGGCGCCTTTTTCTCTCTGTTCCATGAGCTTGAGCGCAAAGGATAGTCCCAGCACACGCGCGGCATTTGTGTAAAAGAGTATCCGAATACGTGAGGGTTTCACTGCCCGCCCACTGATCTTTTTCCAGATCTCGTAGTGGCCCAGTTCGTCCTGGGCGATTTTTTTCAGAATATCCCGGTTAGGGCCCGGGGAGACGATTTCCGCCAGTCGGCGGTAAATGTGATACTCGGTTATCTCGTCGCGCTGTCTCTCCACGGCAGCGACCCGGAGCGATCGGTCGGATATTTCAGCCGGGCCTTGGTGGAGGGATTGCTGCTCCTGTTTTTCAGCTCTCAAGAGAATCTTCCTCGCTTCCAGGAGACGCTTGGGCTTGGACGAATTCCTCCAGGCACTCGAGTTCCCGGGTGAGGAAGCCGGTGAGGGGCATGGGGACGTTCCGCTTGCGCGCGGCCTCCAGGGGCCGGCGGTAGATAGCTTCGATCTCCATCGGCCGGCCTTTTTCACGGTCGATTTTCATGCTGGGCGAATAGGGGGCCATCTTGCGGGTATTGTAGATCATAGTGCGGATAAATTCGTCGGTGATAATTCGATCGTGGGCGGCGGCCGCCTGGGCCACCTCGCGCATGATCTCCTGGACCAACTCAACCGCGTGCCGTGATTTCATGACGCGGCTGGTATCCGCATCAAGAATAGTACACAAACCGTTGAACGGGATGTTCCATACCAGCTTCTGCCATCTTGCCAGAAGCAGATCCTCGGCAAACTCGACGCTGATTCCCGCCGAGCGGAAATCCTCGCCGATCTGCTTCATACGCGTAGTGATGCCCCGGGGGACGGAATCGGGGGAGTATTCGCCCAGCCTGATCGCACCGTAATCGAGGTGGCGGATCCGTCCGGGCCCGATTTTCACACTGCAGATGAAACAGAGGGCGCCCATGACCCTGTCGGGACCGACAATCTCCGCCAGGTCGTCCTCGATCCCCAGCCCGTTCTGGAAAGTTATCACCACCCCGTCCGGAGACAGGACCCGAGGAAGTATTTCCGGCAGAATATGGTTCTGGGTTGTCTTGAGGCAGACACAGACCACATCACAGGCGGGCATGTCGGCAGCCGAGCGGTAAGCATGAACACGGCGAAGATGGAAGTCGCCCTCTACGGATTCGACTGTGATCCCATGTCGGCGCACGTAGTCGTAATCGGAGTGCAGCAGAAAGTGAACCTCCCGCCCGGCCTTCTGCAGACGGGCGCCATAGAATCCTCCCACCGCACCGGCACCGATTACTGCATAACTGCGGGGCATGGAGATCATATAGCAGGCAGAAACGTGTGATGCAACTTCTGTGGCGACTTCAAGGTTGCCGCACCTGTAGCGGCTATTGTGTCCTGGGCGGGCTGAACAGCGGGCCGGCCACGAAAGAAATTTCTTGAAGAGAGGGATTGAAGCGGACAACATGAAGGTGGAGGGGTTGGAGGTATTGAAGCGGGTCACGTATATCGAGTCGCCTTCACCCGCGGCGGTAGGCGAGGCGCTGAATTCCTGGCCAGATCTGTCCCGCGAAGTGATCCTTGTTCTTGTCGCGGAGACGAGTGTGCCTGTACTGGGCGAAGTAATCGGGCGGTTGAAAGGCAGCCGGGCGCGGTTCGTTGGTGCGGTTGTTCCGGGACTCATCTGCAATGGTGAGGTACACCTGCAGGGAATACTTATGCTGCGCTTGAGATCGGCAATCTCACCGCTGCTGATTCGCCTGGACGACCGCGATGAGGGCTATCCCGCAGACATTCTTCGGCTCAACGAGGCGCTGGCTGAGTCTGGCGGTACGCTTCTGATTCTGGTGGATGGCCTGAACGGGCGCATCAGCAGTTTTCTGAGGGAAATATCCGGCTTGCTGGGCAATCATGTTGCGTATTTGGGGGGTGGAGCAGGATATACCGATCTGGTGCAGAGGCCTTGCATTTTCTCTGCGGCGGGGGTGTTTTCCGATGCAGCGGTCGTGGTGCCGCTGCCTTGCCGGGCGAAGGTCGGTATGAGGCATGGCTTCGAACGGGTCGGACCGTTGCTGGTGGCTACACGGACGAACAATGACCGGGTGTACGAAATCGACTGGCGGAACGCGTTCGAAGTATACCGGGATGTGGTCAGCAAGACCTGTGCGGCGGAAGTGGACCAGCAAAATTTCTCCGCAATGGCTCCCTACCACCCACTGGGCATCATTCGCGAGAGAGCTGAGGAGCTGATTCAGGATCCGGTGGCTGCCTTTCCTGACGGATCGCTGAAGTGTCTGGGCCGGATTCCGGAGAACTCGCCTATGAGCATCATGAACGGAAATCCGGAGGCGATGATCCGGGCTGCCCGTGACGCCGGCCGGGTACTCCGGGAAGCTTCGCGCGCTGCGGCAGAGGGGGAGAAGTGCCGGCCGGATATAGGGATTATCATTGATTGCGTGTCGCGTTTCTTACTCTTGGGGGACCGGTTTGGGGAGGAACTTTCGGCCGTGTTACATAATGGCAATGAGGGAACGCTGAAGATTCCCATCGCAGGATTTCTTTCGATTGGAGAAATCGGTTGCAGTGGTGAGGGGTGGGTGGATTTTCACAACAAGACGGTGGTGACGGGGGTTCTCTATGAGTGAGGCGATCCATGACAGCGCCATGTCGCGGGTGCCGATTCTGTATGAGATTTCCCTGGCGATCGGGAGATCGCTGGATCTGGAAAGAAACTGTGAGATTTTTCTGGAGACACTTTTGCGCGCCAAGAACTTCGCCTACGGTGGGGTGTGGCTCAGGAAGTCCTCCCTCTACAAAGGCCAGAGTCCGGCGAACGGGGACGATGCCTATGTATTGGTTTATGGGACCCCTCCCTTCCGAATCCGGGAGCTTGTGATTCCAGCCGATCATATCATTGTGAAACGCCTGCAGGAGGCGCCTTTCTATTCGGTAGGCTGTGACGCAGCGGACTTCGGCCGGTTCATCACAGAGAGTCGAATCAGCAGGGGGGCCTATGCGGTTTATGATCTGGGAGGAATTGGGTTCCTGAAACTGTATCGCTCGGCCCGGTCGGATGCATTCCCATACGCGGAACTTAACCAGCTGCGCAGTGTGGTCTCGAAGTTTGCCGTTTCGGTAAAGGGTTGCCTGGCCCACCGTGCGCTGGAGCTTGTGGCGCGGGAGCGCCAGAGGGCACTGGATTCGCTCCGCAAAAGCGAAAGAAAATATCGGGCGGTAGTCGAGTCCGCCAGAGACGGAATAATTGTCACCGAAAATCAGCGCATACTTTTCGCCAATGGGCAAGCGGCGCGCATGCTGGGATTGACGGCGGAGCAGTTGGTGGGCATGAGGGTCACCGACTTCCTGCTGCCGCAGCACGTGGGAGCTTTCAGGGAGTTCTGCCGCCGCCGACTGAAAGGTATCCCGGGTACAGACATGATTGAGCTTGAGATGGTGACAGCCGGTCCGGAGAA
>QNAJ01000072.1 GCA_003641465.1 Verrucomicrobiota bacterium
ACCCGCGATTCCGGCATCAAAGACTGTCATAAAGCCGGCCGTGGATTCAAGGGGCGGGATCTTTTTGTGCGGATTCCGGGGGAGACCGTCAGGGAAAATCAGCCGAGCTGAGCGAGGTACTTCTCGAAACTGTTTCTTACCTCGGACATGCATGCGTTGAGTTGGTCGGTAAGAGTGACCGCATCAGCGTCATGCCCGTAAAGCCTTCGAGCCAGGCGTACCAGGTAGTCGGAATCGGTCGGCAATGTATGGATCTGGCGGTCATCCATGATCTGCAGGTAATGTTCGACCCGCCGCAGGAACCGGTAATGGTCGGCCAGTCTGCGGCAGTCGGCGGAGGGCAGAATGCCGAGGCAATCCAATTGATGCAGCGCAGTCAGGGTGTTCGCACAGAGAAGCTCGGGATGGCGCCGGAGGAGTGCCAGCTGGTATGCCTGGACGAGGAACTCGATGTCGCGTATGCCCCCCGGGTCGAGCTTTACGTTGACCCCGGTATTACCGCGGGAAAGATCGCCGCATTCCTGCCGCATCTTTTTTACCTGTCGGGCTATTTCAGCAGCGGGCGGGGCGAGCTCAGGCAGCATGGCACCGACCAGAGACCGGAATTCTTCGGCCAGCCCCTGTAAGCCGCCTACCACGCGCGATTTCAGCAGGGCTTGCAGTTCCCACAGTTGGGCTTCATGGCGAAGGTAGTCGGCAAGGACCGGTAACGACACGGTCAATTCACCCGAACGCCCGTAGGGTCGTAGGCGCAGGTCCACCCGGTAGATCCTGCCGGCTTCGGTGACCGCACTCAGATCCGAAAGAAGGTTCTTAATGTGTTCGCGGAGCAGTTCGGCTTCCGGGTCGGGCAGTGATGCTGCATGCAGAATGAGCAGGTCAATGTCGGAACTGTAGTTGAGTTCGCTGCCACCCAGCTTCCCGAGGGCCACCACCACGCATGGCAGGCTGCCGCCGCCCGTACGGTGGGTGGCATGTCGGCCGGACAGGCGTTCCAGCTCGGCTGTCAGGATACTGTCGGCCAGCGCTGACAGGTCCTGCATGATATTCTCAATGGGAGCCTGCAGGTAGATATCGCGGGTACCGATACGGAGCAGCTCGCGCCGTCTGAAAAGGCAGAGCGCCCGCCGCCACGATGCGGTGTCCTGATTTTCGAGCGAGAGGGCGTGCAGCTCGGCCAGCCGGGCCTGGGGTGTCCGCGCCTGGTGCAGATTCCGGGGTTCGGTGACCCAGTCGAAGAATTCCGGGTCAGCCGCCAGAGTGTCGGCCAGGAACTGACTGCGGGAGAATATTCCCAGCAGAATCTCAAGTCTGCGGGGCTGAGAAAGCAGCACGTCGAAGTGTTCGGCAGCGTACGGGATCCGGCTGACAAAGCGTTCCCAGTTGTTCAGGGCCATGTCCGGATCCGGCTCATGCTGGAGGAGGTCGAAGGCCAGCACCGCCAGAGGGGCGAACTCCGCCGCGGTGGAGGCCCGCCGGGCGAGAGCGCGGACATTGTATGCTGCGCGGGGGATGTCACGGAACCCGGCCTTCCGCAGAATCTGATCTTCGACGAAGTCCGGCAATTTATCGCTGAGGACCAGATCGGCCACGCTGTAGACGCTGGTGGCTGGAAGACTTTCGCGTCCCATGATTCTGCGGGCAAAGGCGCGTACCGCGGCGGTATGCGTCTCAAAATCGAGATGAAGTTGTTGCTGCGCCGATAGATCCTTGCGGGGCTGATAACCCATGCGGCGTGCCAGATGAATATACTCGTCGGAATCCATGGAAGGCAGAAAGAGGTCCAGAGCCGATCCCCGCAGCATGCGCAGTGCATTTATCAGTTTACGGAGGAAGCGGTAGGCATTCATGAGGACGGCAGCTTCCTCACGGGGGATGACTCCGGTCGCATTGAGCTGGACGAGCGCCTCCTTCATGCGCGGCGTTCGTAGTTGGGGATATCGGCCCCCGTAGGTAACCTGGAGAATCTGCACAGCGTATTCCAGATCCACCAGCGCACCCGGGCTGAACTTGGCATTCAGACGCCCCGGCCGGTTCTTCTCATCGAACTGCAAGGCGCGCAGGTTGCGCAGCTCTTCCAGATTGAGATCCGGTTTAAGGTAGATAAGCTCATCGCGCAGCCGTTCCACCCGCCGTCCCAGGTCGGCATCTCCGGCTACTGCCCGCAATCGCACCAGGGCCAGTTTCTCATACGAGTGTGCCGGGCCTCCCGGGGCGTAGTAGCGGCAGAAGCTGTCCAGACTGCAGGCCAGCGGGCCGCTTTCTCCGTATGGTCGCAGCCGGAGGTCGACGCGGAAGATTCCCTCGCGTCTGGCACGGATGAATCGGGCCAGGCGCTGGACCAGAAGGCTGAAGAATTCCGCGTTGGAAATTCTGTCCGGGCCGGCGGTGGTTCCGCTGTCACTGTATATCAGCATTAATTCTATGTCCGAGGCGTATCCCAGCGCCGCGCCACCGAATTTGCCCAGTCCGAACACCGCATATCGCGACGGCAGCCCGGCTACCGAGCGGGGCTCACCGTAGCGTTTGATCAAGTCGCGATAGGTCCAATCAGCCGCGCTGGCGACCACTGCTTCGGCCAGGGCAGTCAGGTGTTCGGCGAGACGGTCAAGCTCGCCGCCATGCTGGAGAATATTTTCCAGATCGATGAGAAAGATCTGCCGGTCCTTGAAGCAATTGAGAGCCTCCTGAGCCTCCTCGCAGCTGCCGCACTGAGCCAGTTCATCCTCCAGAGCCTGGCGGATTTTTTCCGGAGGGATGGCCAGAGGTGTGCCGGGTATGTGTGATTTCAGGATAGGAATCAGTGACTCGTACTGCATGCGGATGAAATCTTCCCAGAGAAAGTCGCTGGTACCGAGAAGTCTCGCCAGATCACCCATTGCATCGGGATCAGAGATGAGCTCCAGGAACTTTTTTGCGCGCGGTGTGCGGATGATATCCGCCAGCACCTGCTCGAAGCGATCCATGGCGACCGACGGATCGGGAGAGCGGTCGAGGAAGTAGCAGAACTGTTTGGTCAGCAGGACCGAAAGCTTGAGCCGTTCCAACTCATCGGGATCTGTGATCGCCTTGCCGCGGGAGCCTACTACGAAGATTTCATCGTCCACCCGGCCCAGAACGGTCCGGATTTTGATCCTTTCGATTGATACGCCGTAAAGCGCCAGTGCATTGCTCAGCGTATAGAGGAAGAAAGGAGTATCCTGAGCTCGCACGTGCAGGCGGGTTGCGCGTTCGGCTTGCACGCTCACGGTGAGCTCCACCGGGTAAAGCACCGGTGCCTTCTCTTCGTCAGAAAGCAGCGCCAGCCGGTCGGCGACCCATTCATTGACCCGTGACCGGGCGCGGTGCCCTGCATCATCGCCGCCCTGCTCGAGAATACCGAAAACCTCCCGGAGACGCTGCCGGAAGAGCGCCAGCCATTCTTCTCGGCTGAGATCGGTGTCTACCTGGCCCAAAAAGGTGTCGACTATCCTGCGGCGGCCGGCATCGCCGGGCGCCGCCCGATAGGTGAAGACCTGACCCGACTGAATACTGAAACCGCTGGACGAGAGCACTCCGGCAATCAGGGAGAAGGCCCCGGGGTAATCGAAAGCCAGGATAGTGAGCTCCAGCAGATCTTCCCGGGAGATGCTCTGTACGACCACGGGTTGTTCGGCCGACAGTCGTGCCAGACCGCGCAGATGCTGGCAGATGTCTTCAAGGGCGAATGAACGGAAGTAATCTTCACCAAGACGCTGCAGATGCTCTTCTGCCAGAGCGCGGTCTATATCCGGTGCCAGCTTGAGAATGTCCTGAATAGACGGTTTCATGCCCGCAGGGGTTGCCAATCTCAGGCAACACTGTAAACCGCTGCCCGGAGCCCTGCAATACTGTGAGAGAAACGGATGATTCAGGGCATCTTTTCCCGACTGACCAACAGTTCGTCCAGATAGAGGGCGGTCGGGGATTCTACGAGGGGACGGATGGAGAGCAGCAGGGAGGCTACCCTCTGATAATCGAAGGTCGGGCTCTCCGGTATGCGGAAGGAGAGCGGCGACCAGCCGTCTTCTCTGATGACCTCGGCCTTTCCACACTCAAGCAGGGTTCCTTTCCGGTCTACGAGAGACACACCCACTTTTGCACGGCCGCGTGCCCAGACACTGATCCACCGGTAGCGGGAAAGGTCGTTCACATCCAGACGGGCCTCGGCCATTGCCACTGCGGAAGTAGTCTGCGGCAGCGATATGCGCAGGCAGCGCCGCCCCTTGAGTGCGTCGGTGGTGGTAGTCGCAATTTGGACGTTTTCGGAGTCGGACAGCCACCGGGGGCGGTCCTCGACCGGCTCGCTCCATTCAAAATCATCCACCAGAAATGTGTCGGGCTGGTGTTTTCCGGCAGCTACTGCAGAGGAAGACGGTACCAGGGGCGAAAGGTTCCCGGCAACGTCTTCTGCGCAGACAGTAAAGAAATAACGCTCTCCGGGGCGCAGCCCGACGACGTGCCAGTTGGTTATGGAACCTCCGATCCAGTCATGCGGATCGCGCGGTCCGGCGTCAGGCGCGGCGAGAAAATCGGCAAGCGTACGCGCGGGCCGCCGTGAATAACGCACCAGATAACGGAAGCAGGTCCCTTCTTCTCCATTATCCCCCGAGCGTGTCCAGCTGAGGACGACTTCACCCGGCATACGGGTAGGCTTCACTCCGCTTACCGCAACCGGGGCTGGCGGCTCCGTGTCCAGTCTGCTGGTAAGCGTGACCTCATCCAGAAGAATCTCACGGGGGGGCGCGTTAGTGAACTTCCAGCTCAGGTGCAATCCGCGAATGTGGCGCAAGTCCGCGCGGTGCACCCTGCCGAGATCGAAGTAGCACCGGTGCCATTGCGTTCCCGAAACGGTGACGCGGGAAACCATTTCCAGGCTTTCTTCTTCCCCACACCGATCCACGAGTACTACCCGGGGAGCGGCTGCCGGTTTTATGAAAAGGGAGAGATAACTGAAGGGGGCAAAATCATGAAGCCTGGGGTAGATATCCACGCCGAGCGCCCTTTCGCCTTCCGGCGACGGGAGGATCCGCATGGCCCGTCCCCCGCCCCGGACCCCGCTGGAGACGAAGCCGATGAGAGCCGCTCGGGGAACATAGGAGGCATAGGGCGAATCCGGATCATTGAAGTCTGCAAGCATACCGGTGAAGCCGATCTGCTCCAGCGCCGCTCGCACACAGCGGTTGCGCATGAACGCCTTTCGGATGGTACCGGACCGTATATTCTCTATGGCCGCCAGGAGCAGGCCGAGATTTTCCGCAGAAACTTCCTCCGATTGCCAGCCGCTTTTCAGGCTGATCCCGTCGAAAAAACCGTACGGTCCGCGAAACGAAACCGGCGTCTCCCTGCTCCATGCTCGCACGATGCGTTCCGCCCTTCCCGGAAGGAACATCGCGGCGCTGACAGCGGCCGCAGGACAGAGTACCGCCTCTTCCTCAACAGATCGTGCGGCGGGGTATCCATAACAGAAATATCCTTTCGGCCCCTCGCAGCAGCCTAGGCCCCATATGCTTCTTTCCGGGTAAAGGTGGGTCAGGCAGAAAGCACGGTTGGCGAGGACCGCCCGCCGGGAGTTGCGCCAGTAGTCTGCCACCCGGTCGCGCAGGTACTGCAGGTCCAGCCAGAGGTGAGGAATGACATGGGCCTGAAGTGGAGGACAGCTGATAAAGTCTTTTCCTTCATAGCGCAGCCAGCGGTAGCGGCGCGCCCAGGATTCGTACCAGTAATGGGCCGGTATGGGATGGGTAGGGGATCCGATCGCCAGAATGTAGGCTAACAGGGCTTCCAGATGTGAGTCAGGGGTGAGCATGTCCAGTGGCGCAAAACCGTGCGGCACGGACCAGTAGCGCACTAAAAGACGATCATCACCCTCAGGTCCCGCCGGCTGGAGCATGAAGTCCCATTCGGCTTCGTTGTACAGCCGCGTGGCGATTGCCTGTATTCTTTTCTCAAGTTCGTCTTCGCCATCAAACCACACGCGCGCAGTCAGTGCTCCCGCAAGGAAGAGAGCGGTCTGCAGCGTGTCAGCGCCGATGTCCTTTTCGTGAACGATAGGTACGACCTCGCCGGTACCGATATCGTAGTAGTGGGCGAAAAAGCCGTGGAATCGGGCCAGCCGGGAAAAGCTGTCCAGACAGAGCAGCGCCCTTCTCGCGGCTTCCTCACGGGTCAGCCAGCCATTGTGTTCGGCGATACAGAGGGCAGTAAGGTAGTAGCCCGCCGCGCCCGAGGAAGTCAGAGCCGGATCTCCCAGGCGGTCCCGCGGCAGGCCGTTGGTGGAAGTGGTCTCATCGAAATAGAGCCAGGCACGTTTTTGGAGAGCGGCCAGGGGGGAATCCGGCATTACGCTGGCACCGCACCACAGTGCAGCCCCGGTTGATATTCCCACCGCCACTGCATGGCTCAATATTGTTTTCACTGTTGCTCCGTACTGAGAAGCAGGTGCTGTATGCAGACCGAGAGTGAACCCTACTAACTGCCCTTCCGGTTCTCAAGAGATTTTCAGGTGCGGGAACACCGGGAGCCAATCTGCCGGGGCCACAAAGAAACAAGGCCGGGTTCTTCTCCCGGCCTTGCTCCCTGTGGGACGATAGGAGATGTGCGTATTATGTGCGGCGCATCCGGCGCAGTCCCAAAGCGCCAAGGAGGCCGCCTGCCATGAGGGAAATCACGCTGGGCTCAGGGATCAATCCAACGTCTACATCGTCGTAGTAGACGCGGCCGGCGCCGCTGCCGTTGTTGTTGATGCGCACCACAGCCCGGCCGTACGCAGTACCGGCAGGCGCGGTCTGGTTGCCGGAGCTGATCTCGAGCCACTGGTCAACAGAGTAGTGGGCAGTGTCAATCGGCTGAGAAGTCCAGGTGCCGATCATGCTATCAGAGGAGTTATACCATTCCAGGGCGACAACTCCGTAGACACCCGTCCCGGCAGGATCATCGCCCGGGAGGTAAGCGTAGGCAGTCAATACGTAAGTACTTCCGGGTGAGGCGTCGAAGTTCTGCCACAGTCCGGCCCACCACCACATACCGACCATGCCGGTTCCGCCGTGCGCCCAGCCCCAGTCGAATGGCTGGATTATGTTGCCGTCATCCCAAGAGTTCCAGTTGTTTGTGTAGGGTTCCTCGAAGCCGGGGTCATTGAGCAGGTCAGCCCAACTGACCGTGTAAGCCAACAGCACAGCCGCGCAGAGCG
>QNAJ01000073.1 GCA_003641465.1 Verrucomicrobiota bacterium
ACCCGCCGCTCGGCAATATCAAGATTTCCCATGATCTTGATGCGGGAGGTGATCGCTCCTTGAAGCTGCTTCGGGGGACTGGGACTCTCATAGAGAACGCCATCCACCCGATACCGCAAGCGTAACGACTTCTCCAGCGGCTCGATGTGAATATCACTCGCCCGTTTGCGGATCCCTTCCACCAGTATGGAGTTAACGATTCGGATCACCGGGGCATCCTCAGCCTTCTGCAGCATCTCGTCCAGGCTCATATCCTCCTGCTGTTCCTGCCCCAGCTCCACCTCATCGGCTTCCTCGACATCTTTGAGAATCTCCTCCAGCCCCTCGGTCGACTCCTGGACAAAACGCTGCAGGTATTCAGTCACCTGCGTTTCCGGCGCCACCATGGGAACGATCTCCAGGCCGGTGATCGCGTGAAGCTCATCTACCGCCACAACATCAAAGGGATCACCCAGGGCGACCATGAGCCGGTCCTTCATGCGCATGACCGGTATGACCATGTGCATACTCATAGTCTCTTTGGGCAGAATATTGAGCAGCCCTTCATCCACGGAAAAATGGCGCAGGTTGATGGGGGGCATGTCCAGGTATTCGGCCAGTGCGGCAGCCATTTCCTCCGGCTCCACCACTCCCTTCTCCACCAGCCACTTCTCCAGGCGTTCACCCGCCGTGGCCGCCTTCTGGCGGGCATCTTCCACATCGTCCGGACTGGCCGCGCCCCGGCGCACTAGAATGTCCAGCAGCCGGTTCTCTGTACCTACCTTCGCCATGACCTTTAGCCCTGCCGTTCAGATGAAAAAGCAGAATCGGTGCCAGCCGACTTTCCACCCGCGCCGGCAACCGGCCCCCCACGCATCTCGCTGGTAACAAAACAGTTAGGTCACAGGTAAGCATCCCCGCGATCACCGCCGCATTCTTTGCAGTGCGAAAAAAGCGGATTCCGGGAGCAACCGCCCATTTGGCACAGAATCTGCAGCTCCACACTCGACCGGAGACCAACACCACGCTAGACTGCGGTTATCAGCCGAGGGACACAGATGGCGGGACCTGATCGAGAGTCAGAAAAAGAATCCGAGGTTTGGAATGCAATCGCGGCCTTTGAGCAGATCCTCGAAGCCATGCCCGACGACCGCGTGGCTCTGGAGTCCCTGTATGAAGCATATCTGAAGATCGGAGACCAGGCTTCGGCCCGCAAGTACCTTCTTCGCCTTGCGCGGGTCGTAATCAACGAAAGAGACGAGAAAGCCGCTCAGGATATGGTCAAGCGCCTGAAGGAGTCGGAGGCCTCAGACAAGGAAACCGAACAACTGATCAAAGAACTTACGGAACTGGCCGGACAAAAGGAGGTGGCTCCGGCGGCGCCGCGCAGCCGTGTCCGACATAAGCCGGTGGGCATAACCGCGGAACTTTCTCTCGCCTGGAAACTCCTCGAGGCAGGACATATCCAGCAGGATGAATATGACACAATCGTCAAAGATCTCTCCGAAAATTCGGCCAAGCAGCTCAACACGCCGGTGACCGTGCTGCACGTTCTGGAAGACCGGCAGTTCCGCCACGCCAACAGCATCCTGGCCTTCATTTCACGGGACAGCGGCTTGCCTGTCATCCCCCTTTCCCGCTTCGAAATACCTCCGGAATGTTTCCAGATGCTTCCGATGGAAATAATGGAACACCGGGGCGCGATCGTCTTTGACACCATGGGCCGTGACGTCCTGGTGGCGATCCTCAATCCGTACGATGCCGATCTCCGGCGCGAAGTTGAGGAAGCTACTAAGCGCAAATGCCACTTCTTTCTCACCCCCGCAGCCGAGTACGATGCCGCACTCGCCGATATCCGCGCCAAGATAGCGGCAGAAAACGAGGGAAAGGAATAATCTGGCTCGCCGACCGCGTAGCCTCCCCGTCGCTCAAGCCCCGCCGCTCAGAACCCGGGCGGTCACATCAGTAAGCAGCTCCTGTAGATACAGCAGAGTAATCATTCGAACATCGAGGGCATGCCCTGCCTTGTAGGAGATTATCTTGCCGATGAAGCGGCCGCGATCTATCAGCGCCACCGCCGCCAGGAGATCGAGCGCGGCACGGTGCCATACCGGTTCCAGATACTTGCCACCGTGTGCCAGCCGGGGCTGGTTCACGTAACGTCTCCGGCCCACCACCAGGATGTTCTCACGCGTATATCCCAGATTGCGGATATCCGCAAAAATGCGGCCGATGGTCTGGCAGTAGAGCTTCTTCGCCGCAGTTGTATTGGTGCGGGCTACTGCCGCCCGCTCGAACAGAAGGCGCGAAAGAGCAAAGCGGACGCGTTGCCGTCCGACAGCGTTCTCGAAATGAATGGCACAATCAATCGTCAGAGCGGGATCTCCGCCGTCCCACGGCTCGAAAACGAGAAACGCCCCCGTCGGCGAAATCACGCTGACTTTCTCCCCTACGGTCACATAGCGGGGCGCTTCCGAAAGGCGCTGGATCCCTGCAGTGGTGAGCGCATCCACCAGCCTGCGGCTTCCCTCGGCAAACAACGGCGGATCGCCTGAGTCGGTCAGTACGTTAAGGTCGTCAATACCCAAGCCAACTTTGAGGGCGATAATATGCTCGACCATACGCACGTAGTTGTAGGGCGGGCCGCTGCGCAAAACGATGTTGCTTACGATGCGTCCGGTAGTCCACACGTTGCGGATGGAAACTTCCGTGGGAAGGCAATCCGGCAGGTCTGTGCGATCAAACCACCAGCCGCCGCGGCTGGGCTCAAAACTCAGATGCCGCGTTGCCCGGCGAAAAAAAGTTCCCGGGCCACTGACGCGGGCCGTCGCATTGATGGTGGTCCGGGCGTCACGCGGAGCAGGATACGGTCCGGTGAGATCCTCAAAGTCCACCGGCTGAGCGAGCCACTGCTCGAAAGCTCTGCGTCCGGTCTGGCTGTCGCCCCAAAGTATCCTGCCGAAGAAGTCGCCTGCTTTCATCGGTCAGCTTCCGCCCTCGCTTGAAGCCCGCGCAGGTTACAATACTGACCTCCCGGAGGCAAACAAATTGGCCGGGAGAAACCGTACTGGGAAGGGACTGAAGCCGTTCACGCAGCGCCGCAACAGGCATGGCTCCCCTCTATGCATCACCTGTCTCGGAAGGTGATGTATGCTTCTGCTGTATCTTTTCTACCATCTTGCGGTAGCACTCCGGGCACACTCCATGCGTGAATTGTGCATTCGTGCGGCCGGCGACAAAAAGATCCATCTTTTCCCATTGCTCCGGATCCACCTCCACCTTCCCGCAGTAGCTGCAGACCTTGAACATTCCCGCCAGGATACGGCGATGCTGCACGTAGGAATAAGCAATATTGATGAAACCCACCACAATGATAGCAGCGGTGAGAATAGAGGCACCAATGGGATCCGCAGGGTGCGGCGGGCAGCCGTAGATGAGATTGGGAAGATCCAGCATTTCATTGACCCATACAAGGCAGATCAACATGAAGAAGATCGCCGCCTGCCAGAAAGCGATGTAATGTAACGGCGTGCTGCGTACCCGCCTCTTGTGCATGTGCCGCATTTACCACCTGCCGTGCCGCGTGAACAAGATAGGGCGGATCGATCCCTCGATAAAGCCCCGTCTGATCTGCCAGCCGCACCATCCGATCAGCCGTCGGCCGTAAAGAACCCCCTGGTACTCAGCAACAGCGCTGGACAGACATCCCCCGATCCCAAGCTTCGTCCGCCGTAACGACCACCGGTGCAAGAACTTATCGAACCTGGTGGCGGAGGTGGGATTCGAACCCACGACACATGGCTTATGAAGCCACTGCTCTAACCGCTGAGCTACTCCGCCGGCGAGGTTCTTTCCTAGGCTACGCAGCCGGGCTGATGTTGTCAACCGACTGGATTCCGCCGCCCCCGTCGCTACAGCGCCTTGCGAATGCGCACGCACCAGCCCCTTTCCGGGTCGCGGACGTGTTCTACCTTCTCCACAAAGCGGTGCACCACATAAGAGCCCAAGGCGGCGGCGTCCTCGGTTGACTTTGCCGCATCTGCGGACAGCGCAGGGAATTCAACCTTCTGACCCGAATAGTAAACTTCACTGACGATACCGCCGGACTCGCGCCGCAGGATTACCAGCAGAGGCTGAGCCCCGTCCCCACCGGCCCGCTGCCGGAGCTTCTCGATCAGCTCGGCGCAGATTTCATCCACAGCCATCTCCAGCTGGGCAGCCTTGAACTCCGATACGCACGTCTGGGCACAAAGATCCGCCACGGCTTGACGCACTATGCGAAGGTAACTGTAACGGCAGGGAATCTGGAGTGAAATCTGCTCCGGGCCGCCTGACCTCGGCTCGTCCTGCATCCCGCAGACCGCCTCCCCCGACCCGCTCAGGCCGCAAAACTCCGCACGGCGCTTTCCAGGTCGGGATATATCTCCAGAATCTTGTGGAATCCCAGTAGTTCCACAATATTGTAAATCTTCCGCGAGAGCTTCACCAGCTTAAGATCACCACCATTCTCCCGTGCCCGCCGGGCGAAACCGATCAGGGCCCCCAGGGAAGCGCTGCTGATATAATCAAGCCCGGCGCAATCCAGAATCACATTGTTGCGGTTCTCCTCCCGCAATGCCCGCAAGGCGGCTTCAAGCCGGGGAAAGGAATAAGCATCCAGCGCTCCATCCAGATGCAGAATGTCAAGATTCTCGCGCTGCTCCCGCTCTATGCGGCACTGTTTCACGACTCCACTAATACTAGACCGGCCTGCTCAAGACAAGCAATGTTATATCGTCGTATTTCGCCGCGCCGGCCGTGAATCGCTGCAATCTTTCACGTACCGCTTGCGCCACCGCCTCCGCACCCCCCGCAGCCGACTGGCGGATAGTTTCTACCAGACGCTGAATCCCCCATTCCGCTCCATCCCGATCCATGGCCTCGACTATACCATCGGTATAAAGTACCAGCACATCTCCCGGCTCAAGCTGGACCTCAGTCCTCTGCAGATGTTCTTCGAAGGTCCTGGAGTCGGCAATACCGATCGCAATACCCTGCGATTCGACAACCCGGACGTCTCCGTCAGATGCCCGATACCACAGAGGCTTCTCATGACCCGCCCGCGCTACTTGCACACGGTATGTCTCCGTATCCACCACCGCATAAACCAAGCTGATGAACATATCCTCGGCAATATCCCGGCAGACAAACCGGTTGACTTCGCGCAGCACTTCGCCCGGATCCGACAGGTGCCGGGCGTGAGAACGAAGCACGCTGCGGCACAATGCCATGATTATTGCACCGCTGACCCCCTTGCCGGAAACGTCGGCGACCACCAGCCCCAGCAGCCCTTCCTCCACATCAATAAAATCGTAGTAGTCCCCGCCGACTTCCAGAGCCGGTTCATTAAACGCCGCCAGCTCCAGCCCGGCGATACGGGGGGTCTCGGCCGGCAGAAGACTCTTCTGAATCCGGCGGGCCAGACTCAGATCATGGTCAATCCGTCGTTTCTGCTCAATCACTTCGCGCAGCTGCGAAAAATGCACTGATACTGAAGCCTGTTCAGCAATGGATTCCAGCAGTGTCTGATCCGATCGCGTGAAAACATTTCCGTCAGCCCGATTGACTACAACAATCACCCCGATCACCCGGTCATGAAAGCGCATGGGTGCCGCCAGGGCCGTGTGAACCTTCAGAAGGTCTCCGGAATAACGGGGAATCCGGGGGTCACGCTCCGGGTCCTCCACCAGCACTGATCGTCCCAGCGCCGCCTCACCTACCAGTCCCTCTCCCTCTTTGATGCGTTCGCTCAGCACCGCTTCGCGCAGTCGCTTGGCTCCTCCGCCGACCGCATCAACCACCATCCCGCGCCCGGACCCCGCCAGCGGTGGAAACATCCCCGCAACCGCCCGTGCCCGCAACACACCCCCTTCCGTCTCAAAAAGATAGATTGCTCCCGCAGAGGCACGCACGATGCGCAAGGCGTAGAAAAGAATCCGGTTGAGAAGCAGATCGGTATCCACGTCTTCGGCGCCAGCGAATACCTCACCGACATCGTGTACAAATCCCACCATCACCTGCTTTTCCTGCAGGAGACGGTTGACCTCGGCCCTCAGCCTCCGGAGATGAAACACCAGTCCGAAGAGAATCAGGACAAATACGCAGATACTGACTACGCACATCATCGCTGCCCGGTGTGAGCCTCCCCCGCTGATGCCGCTGCGAATCCACGGGCGGTGCCCGCCTCAACTCCCACCAGCGGAAGGTGAACTCTTTTCCAAGTATTCCACCACATCCCTGAAACGCGGAACATTCTCCGGGGTAAGGTTCATCAGCTCCCGGTGGGCCTCCAGCATGGTCTTACGGGTCTCGGTCACATCTTCCCGGACATCCAGCTCCACGAAATCGGCGGCATCTCCCAGAAGGGATTTCAGTTCCTCGACCGGCGTGCCCACCACAGCCGGACGCACCACCGTGTCCAGTCCCAAAGTAGAAAGCAGCCCCCGGGCGTGTGAAGTCAGATTCACCATGAGAATCTCACCGTGTCTTTCCTGTGATAAACGAGATGCCAGACCCGCAATGACCCCCATGAAAGTGCTATCCATCTGGGTGCAGTGCCGCATGTCGAAGATCAGGCGGTCGAATCCCTTTCGGATCGCTTGTTCACCGTAGCGCTTCAGCGAGGGGGCCAGCTGGTACGAACCCCGGCCAATAACCCGGATCACCGCCTGCTTCCCCACTTCCGCCACCAGCAGGCGGGATGCCGAGCTGTCAACCCCTGTATGGTCTTCGGCCATCTCCCGCTCAGCCAATTCCTGCTGCCATTCTGATAATATCGCGTCACCGGCAGTATCAATGCAAGCGCTTTACCATTCGAAATCAGCTCTGATCTCTACCACCTCCACGACGCCGGGCACGCCCGATGACCACCGTAAGCTCACCACGGATCCTGTCGGCCCCCATTTGCTCTCTGACCTCTTCCACGCTGCCTTCGCAGCATTCTTCGTGCCGCTTGGTCATCTCCCGCGCGACAAACAACCGGCGTCCCGGGTCAAGCTGCCCGATTTCCTCCAACAGCCGCAGAAAACGGTGCGGAGATTCGAAAACCACACAGGGATATTCCATGGACAGCAGCTTCTGCAGCTCCGCTCTCCGACGGGCGGCCTTCCGCGGCAGAAATCCCGCAAAAAAGAAAGCCCCGCCGCCTTCG
>QNAJ01000074.1 GCA_003641465.1 Verrucomicrobiota bacterium
TGCTTCGGGTCGAAATTGCTGACCGGCAGAAAAGGCCCGGTCCCGGTATCGTCCTCTTCCTGTTGAGTCCGGGCTCTGCGGATTCCGTGGCGCCGGCAAGTGTGGACCATGCCCGTGCCCGGCTCGCTGCCTCTCTGCGAACCAGTGATCTAGTTCTGCAACTTGACGACCTCACCCTTGCCGCCCTGCTCATCTGTCGCCCGCAGGCAGTAGACGTGGTCGCCGGCCGCCTGCGGGAGGCCCTGGGCCGTGCCGAAAGCGGCGCGTGGCGCCTGGCAGCGGTTCTCGCGGGACAGCCGGTACAGCGCCCCGCCGACCTGATTGCCGAGGCCCGCAAAAGACTCGCGCTCGCCCGTCAGCAGAGTCGTGATATCCTTCCCGAACCTCCCTCCAAGGAAGTGCGTCCCCCTCTGTTCGGTCCGGACAATTTTCTTCCGGAACTGCAACGCTACGTCGCCTATTACAGGAAAAGCGGCGCCTCAGTCTCGCTGCTCAGTATAGCTGTCGACAACCTCGACCGTTACGGCCGGCACTATGGTGCCCATGCCCTGGAAAACGTGGGAGCTGCGGTTTCTTCGGCTCTGCAGCAGAATATCCGCATCGGCGATTTCGTCGCTCATGTCAGGCAGGGCTCTTTTCTGGCGTGTCTGCCGGCCCGAATGGGTGAGGCGGAAAGCGTCGGGCGCCGCCTGGTTCGCGCGGTTCGTGCCCTCAGTATCCCCTTCGAGCGCGGAACCCTTCGTGTAACTATCAGCATCGGGGTGGCCACCATTCCCGAACATGCCCCCCGCCTGAAAGCAGCCCTGGACTGCTCCCGCCGCGCCCTTTCACAGGCACAGTCCCGCGGTCCGGGACGCGTCATGGTCTTTTCTGCTCCCCAGGCGGGCCGCGGCGCCGAGGGTATCGCCCCGCAGAAGGCCCGCCAGGTGGAATATTGATTCCATCTCCACTGGCGTGTTGAGCTCGTACATTATTGGCCTATACTTGATTCCCGGCGGACTTTCTCCTTTCGCGGGAAGCACTGGAGAATACTCAATGTCATCGAAAATACGACTCAATGTGAATATTGATCACGTAGCTACACTCCGCGAACTGCGGAAGACTCCCTACCCGGATATCCTCGCGGCTGCCGAGGAGTGCCGTCTTGGTGGAGCCGACGGGATAACCGTCCACCTCAGGGAAGACCGCCGTCATATTCAGGATGCTGATGTCTTCGCCCTGCGGAAATGGGGTCGCCTGCCCCTCAATCTTGAAATGGCGGACACTCCGGAAATCGTAGAGATCGCCCTTCAGCTCAGACCCGACGAGGTCTGCATCGTGCCGGAACGCCGGCAGGAGCTTACCACCGAAGGAGGACTCGACGTTACGGCCCACAGGGAAAGTCTCGCGCGTACAATAGCCCGACTACAACGCGCTTCTATTCTGGTAAGCCTGTTCGTAGACCCGGACGAGGTGCAGATCAGGACGGCATCGGATATCGGCGCCCGTTGTATTGAGTTACATACCGGGGCCTATTGCGACGCCGCGCGTCCGGAGATTGCTCAGTCGGAACTGGACAAGCTCAAACACGCCGCCCGGTTGGCCCACGGACTCGGCCTTCAGGTGAATGCCGGACACGGAATCAATTATGACAACATACGCGGCATACTGGAGATTCCCTATCTTCACACACTCAACATCGGCCACGGGATTGTCTGCCGGGCGGTGTTCGTAGGGTTGCGTGAGGCGGTACGTGAGATGCGGTCCCTGATCGCTTCCTGAGACGGAGAGATATCATGAATCGCGCGTCGCAGGGTAGTCGGCAGGCCATCCTCGGGGTCGGGGTGGATATGGTCGAGAACGACAGGATGCGGTCCGCCATTCAGCGTTGGGGTGCCGCCCTGCTCAGCCGTCTCTTCACTCCTGCGGAGATCAGCTACTGTGAGAAACAAGCCGCTCCCTGGCGCCATTATGCGGGCCGATTCGCGCTCAAGGAGGCGGTAGCGAAGGCTTTCGGTACCGGAATCGGCGCCAACATTCGCTGGAAAGATATTGAAGTCTTCCGAAAGCCCAGCGGGGCGCCAGGCATCCGTCTGCATGCCAATGCGAGCGCACATGCCCGACGGCATCGGATCCGTGAGGTGCTGGTAAGTCTGGCGCATACCCACCACTACGCATTGGCACAGGCCGTCATAATTCGAGATATGGCAGAGGACGAGTAGAGGAGGAGTGAATCATGCTTTTCGCCGACCGGGAGCAGATGCGGGAACTGGATAGAATCACCATAACCGATTTGGGCATACCAGGCATGGTCCTTATGGAGCGCGCCGGCCGCGGCGTCGGCGATCAGCTTCTCCGGCTCCTCAATTACCTTGATGAGCCCCGACCCGTCGTTCTGTTCGCTGCCGGAAAGGGCAATAACGGCGGAGACGCCTTCTGTGCCGCCCGTTACCTCGCCCGCGCCGGCGTAGAAGCGGTGGTGTGGCTTGCCGGCAAGGCAGCCGAAATCCGCGGGGATGCCCGCAAACATCTCGAAATGATGCTGGATGCCGGTGTCAGACTTGAGGAACGTACTGACCCAGTGCATTGGCGTGTGGATCCTGATGCGGATCACGCCACAGTAGTCGTTGACGGACTTCTGGGCACCGGCTTTACGGGGGATCCGCGGGAACCGGTCCGCTCTGCTATTGCCCTCGTGAACGAGCTCGGCCGCGACCGTCCGGTGGTGGCCATTGATCTGCCGTCGGGGCTCGACGCCACCGAAGGCGTCACGCAAGAGCATATCGTCCGGGCCGATCTCACCGTGACCATGGGCCTGCCCAAGAAGGGGTTTCTCCACCCGGAGGCTCTGGAGTATATCGGCTCAGTGGAAGTTGTTGATATCGGTGTGCCTCCCGAAAGTGTTCCCCGTGTCTGCGGGGAAACTACAGTGGAGATGATTTCGGCCACCGAAGTTCGCCGTCTGTTTCCGCCCAGAAAGAAGGTCTCCCACAAAGGAGATTATGGGAAACTGCTAATCATCGGTGGTTCGCGGAAATACAGCGGGGCGGTGACCATGGCGGCCAGGGCGGCGATCCGGTCAGGTGCCGGCCTGGTAACCCTGCTGGTCTCCCCGGGTGTCGCTCCTTTCGTGCGGGCTGCGGGACCGGAGATCATGGTCGAGACCGCCCCGGAAGACGAAAGTGGGGCCCTTTCTCCTGAACTATGGGGAACCTGGCGCGACAGATTGGCGGATTTCGATGCCCTGCTGCTGGGACCGGGACTCGGCCGGGGAGAGGGTGTACATTCCCTGGTGCGGAATATAATCCGCGACCTCCGCATACCGGCTGTGGTTGACGCTGATGCCATCAGTGTGATGGCGGGCCAACCACACTGGTTTGACCGCGCTCAAGCTCCGGTCGTCATGACCCCCCATCCCGGCGAACTTGCTCGATTGCTTTCCGAGGATATTGAGGCCATACAAGCGGACCGGCCGGGTGCAGCCGTCCGAGCTGCCGAATTGACCGATGCCACCGTGGTCCTGAAAGGAGCTGGGACCATCGTAGCGCGCAGCGGACGCACTCCCTTTATCAACCTGGGAGGAAATCCGGGAATGGCTACCGGGGGTTCGGGTGATGTTCTCGCCGGTCTGCTGGCCGGATTCCTCGCGCAGGGAAAGCCCGCTTTCGAAGCGGCCTGCGCCGCCGTATTCCTGCACTCAAAGGCCGGAGACATCGCTGCGTGGAAATATTCGCAGGCGGCAATGACCGCGATGGACATCTGCGAGCAATTACCTGCCAGCTTCAAGAGCTACTGGGGCCCCTGATTCTGGCGGGTGGAGCCAGCTGTCGGACTCGAACCGACAACCTGCTGATTACAAGTCAGCTGCTCTGCCAATTGAGCTAAGCTGGCCGCGCATTAATATCTTAGGGCAAATCGGGTTCTGTTCCAGTTCCCTTTTCTAGGGAGGAACCACCTGCCTGTCACCGGCGGCTCCCGCTTCAGCCGGAACGGGAAGACTTCCCTGGCCACTCAGATTTCCGGTGGATGACGACTTGACCCGCAGAATACCGACTCTCAGTCGCGGTCCCGGCTTCTGGTATCGGCCTGTGCCGGTCGGCTCATCCGCGGCAGCGGCCTCAGACGGTCCAAGCGGGCCGGTTCGCAATGGTCCCGGCGCCGTCTTGCCTTTCTGCGAGACAAGGGCGCGGTATATCAACCTGCTCAGAATCATCTCTGCGGTAACACCGGATACCCGTGAATCTCGCAGAATGGCGCCCTGGATGGTATCCAACACCTGAGATTCGTACTCTGAGCCCCACCGCAGCAGTTCGCTCATGGGCACACCCTTGGTCTGGGACAGGGTGAACAGCGCGGTTTCTACCACCTCGAGAAGGCGCCTGATATTCGCGTCGGCGTATTGCCGGCCCGCGTCCTTTTCCAGAGCCCCCGCAGCATCCTCCACCTCAAGAGCCGGCGATACCTCCCCTACCACGACATGGAAGTTTCGTCCGCGGGCGAGGACCGTGCCCTGAAAAAAGTAAGTCCTACCTGTCTCCAATGATCTGATCTTCTCAGCAACCTCCGGCGATGCCGCGCAGTGGCCCACAATGCGCGTTTTGAAAACCACATACCGCTCACCCGCCAGAGCAATACGGCGGGTTCCGGGGGGAGAGACCAGCTCGTCCCGGAATGCGATCGTATCCAGCCAGTAGTGTTCCGGATTTTCCTTCAGGTCCTCCGGATCAACCGCGCGGTAGACCACCCGTTCAGCAGCCGGCAGATACTGCACCAGCACTACCGAAAGCAGAAGAAAAAGGCCACGCCTCGTACCTATGCTCACAGTTACCTTCCCGCACTTTGCCTGTCCCCACCCTGGGCACCCGCCATTGTCAACTGGTTACTCCAAGGGATGCGAAAGGTCAAGACAAAGGGGAAGCTGCGCCAGGAGAGCCCCGGCTTTACGCGCCGCACTGCGCGCTCGCCTGCTTACAAGCTGCACCCGACGTATGGGGATACCGCCTGCGCCCGCTGTTCAAAGCGGAATCTCAGCGTTCCGCCGCGATGCCCATCCGGTGAAAGACCGGAACTTATTCTTCTTCGGTCACATCCTTCACCGCGGCGTCATCAAGGTAGAACTTGCCCTGTCCGGCGGCGTCCTTGTTGAAAAACGTCACTACCGCAACGCCCACCGCAGCTCCGTCCGGCGCCTCTGCGCCCACCGTAACGCGTTCCCACTTGAGCGGAGAAAGCTCAAAGTTCCAGGTGGGACCCCAGTTTCTTGTGATTTCGGACCCGGTGGAGTCCTGCCATTCAATACTTACCTGCGCATATGCCTCGCCTACGATCGGATCCGCGGCATCGTTTATTACGTACACGCTGAATTCATAACGCCGGCCCGGTTCCACCGGAAACTTCTGCGCCAGCCCCTGGTAGCTGTCCGGCGTCCCCAAGGCGGCGAAAACTACTGCCTGGGAGCCGTTGCGTTTCTTGGTAGTGGTCAGCCCGACCTTGGTTTCCTTGCCCGAAGCGAAATAGAACCATCCTTGCGGTACCGTACCAAAACTTTCCCCCACGACCTTCGGGCTCTCAAAGCCCCGGTTCACGAGCCGAACGCTGGCTGCTCTGACGTCCACGCAGGCGGCCATAACCAGACTGCTAACCGCCAGCGCCAGGATTCCGCTGGTGTATTTTCTCGTCATGGCACTCCTCCTTTCCGGCTACTGCCGGTTGCAATCGCTCTCAATAACTACCATAACCCAAAATGACTGTCAAACCATCCTCCACCCCCCCAAGAAGAATGAAACCCCTTCCACCTGCCGTATGCACCGCCGATCGTCTACCCTGGGGTCGTTCACCACCGGATCAACCAACCACCCTTCCAGTTTTCCGTCCTCCACCGGACGAAGAAGCGCCCGCAGATTACTGCTATCCCGCTCCCTCAACCACTGCTCCCAAACACCTCCCGCCTCCAGAATAACCGGCATCCTGTCGTGTATCTCCCCCACAATCCGGTTCGCCGGACAGGTTACAATCGTAAAGGTGATGATTTTCTCACCCTCCTCCCCCCGCCATACATCCCACAGACCGGCAAACGCAAAAAGACCCCCGCCCTTCAAGCGGAAATAGACCGGCCGTTTTGCCCGCGATCCGGGAACCTTCTGCCACTCGTAAAAACCGTCGGCCAGCACCAGACAGCGCCGCCGCCGGAAGGCATCACGGAATGCAGGTCTCTGCTCAAGGGTCTCACACCGGGCATTGATCAGTCGCCCCCCGATTGAAGCATCCCGGGCCCAGTGCGGTATGAGCCCCCAGCGAGCCAGGATTATCTCTTTCTTATCATCCTCCCCCAATCGCACTACGGGAGATAATTGCATGGGGGCAATGTTGTAACGGCCGCCAGCCGTGTCGGGAACCCCGATCCCCGGGAAGGAGGCTTCAATCTCTCCCTTACGCACCGTCAATGTGAATCGGCCGCACATGAAAGACGGTCAACCTAAAGGTTTGGCCCCCGGTATGGTTTCCCCCGAAGCCATGTTCAGGGTGTCCAGCAGCTCCTGCGACGCAAACGGCTTCTGCAGGTAATACGTCGAAGGGCGACCGCGCAGCTCCCGGATCCCCGCGGTCTCCGCGGAAAGCCCGCTGACCACAATCACCGGCACTCGGACCTGCAACTGGTCCAGACGCTGGCAGAACTCCTGTCCATTGATCTCGGGCATACTATAGTCCACCAGAAGAATATCCCCATGCCGGCCGGCGGCGATTTCGCGCAGCGCAGCCATGCCGTCGGCGTATTCATGTACTTCGTAGCCTGCCTCCCCCAGAACCACCCTGCACATCTCCCTGAAGCGCGGATCGTCGTCTATCACCCAAACAGACCTGCGCGAAGCTCCAGCTTTCCTCTCAGCGGCGCCTGCGGCCCGTTCTCCGCGCTCTTCCTCGATGACCGGAAGGAGTACCTCCACGCGCGTCTCTTTTCCCGGACGCGACGATACCGAAATGGTCCCCTCCAATGTTCCTACTATCCCGTACACGTCGGAAAGCAGGAACGTAGTGGACCCACCCCCCGGCAACTCCGCAGTTTCACCGCTGGTCTGCGGCACGAAGCCGCCCGTATCAGTGACCACCATCTTCAGAAA
>QNAJ01000075.1 GCA_003641465.1 Verrucomicrobiota bacterium
ACAGAAAAAAGCGCACTCAACACGAGTACCGGCGCCAGGATCAGAACAGCCAGCCCGACAAGAAGACAGCGGAGGAGAGACGATTGCCATACTTCCCCCGCCCCCGCCGATCCCGCCGGGAAAACCAGCACCCACACAATCCCCGCCAGCACCGCCGCCCCGAGGAAAAAAATCTGCGACAGCAGTCGCTGGGTGAAACTTACTACCCGCTTTTCCTGCCGATCGGCTGGAGCTTGCGAGGGGCCCGGGATCAGCTTTCCGCAAAGCTTAACCGCATCAGGCACCACCAGCTCCCTCCCGCCGGACAGTTCATAGGTCACATCGCCACCGATATAGGTCCCCGGCAGCAGCACCACATCGTCGGCGATGAGACGCACGTTCCCGCCTATTCTCCCACCTATCGTGACCCTTTTCCCCACCAGGTAGGCACGACCGTTTACGTCGCCGGTGAGGATGATGCTTTCGGCCGCAATGGCCACGTCACCTGAAACGCATGTACCTGAAGTTACCTCTGCAGCTACAGGGGTCAAAATGAGCGCATTACCTCCCACTATGCCGCTCACCATCTGCCGGTCCAACCCCGCCATTTGGAGATCGCCTGCAACCATCCCGGTGACCGACGCCAGTTGCGATACACTCCACAGATCTCCTCCGATCCGGCCGCCGACTACCAGGTGATTTGCCGCGACAATCAGATCACCGCTCACGGTTCCATGTACCTTCGCGGTAGAGGCAGCGGTCCATAACTGGCCCGTGACCGCCTGACCAGGCTCAAGAAGGTACTCAGCGCCAACGAAACGGTTCAGCCGGGCTTCCGCAATCGGGGGATCTGCCAGCAGGCAGGTGATGGACAGCAGTATTGTTAAACAGGCGGCTCGGCAGCCGGTCATTCTTTCAGGTCCTCCTTGTCAGCAACGATGGGGCGCACCATTACACGGTTACCGCTGACATCCACCACCTTCACCTTGACTCCTTTGTCCACCCAGGAACCTTGGGCAACTACGTCGTAACGGCGCCCTTCGATCAACGCTACGCCTGAAGGACGGAGGCTGGTAACAGTGCTGCCCATCTTCCCTACCAGCGGTCTGAGATCATCGCGCTGGGCATGAAAATTCCGCCCGTCACGCGCGAGAGTAAGGGAGCGCCCCAGCCTCGTGCGGGGAAAATACCTGATCCACAGAAAAATGCAGATGCCGAGCAGGATAATAATTCCCACCGCAACGAGAAAGGCGGCCTGCGGCGGGAAGATAAGAAAAGCGATCACAATCGCCGCCAGCAGTGACACCGCTCCGATAAGTCCGAGTACCCCGCCGGGTACGTAGATCTCCGCACCGATCAGGAAAAGTCCGCCCAGCAGCAGTATGACAAAGACGGTCAGCCCCTGCTCATGCATGGCCGCCTCCTTCTTCCTCCGTCTCTCCCTCCAGGGGTTCTACGAGCACGCGTCCCTCGCGGTGGGCTACCACCCGTATACGGGAACCTGCCTCAAGGTAAAGACCGTCGGTCACCGCGTCCAGAAGGCGGTCCCCTATTCTGACCGAGCCGGACGGTCTCAAAGCGGTTTCTACGACCCCCTCACTCCCCGTTGGGGGTAGGTCAGTATCTACTGCACTGTACCCCGCCTCCCGGCTGGTCGTCTGACCGAGAACCAGAGCGCCAGCCAGACGTGAGCGCGGCAGGAACCGCCCGATAAAGTATGCACCCACGGCCGAAGCAAGCAAAGCGATGCCGAAATTCCGCAAAGGAACCTGAAGCTGCTCCCAGTTGGGCAGAACGTACCACGGCGTTCCGGGATAGCGCTGTATCATCGCGGACAGTAGACCCCAACAAATCAGGATAATACCCAGTACTCCCGCCACTCCGAAGCCCGGCAGAACGAGGATCTCTACCAGCAACAGGGCGACGCCCAGAACAAAAAGGGCGAGATCTTCCATGCCCGCCAGTCCCGCAATGTGATGCCCCCAGAAGAAGATCGCCAGAGAAAGCACACCCAGAATACCCGGCAGTCCGAAGCCGGGCGTCTGTATCTCAATATAGATGCCTAAAAGTCCCGCCATGAGGAAAAGAGGCGCCAGCGCAGCGATGAACCGGGCGATGCGTTCAGCCGGCGTAATCTCAAGGCGCACAATCCTTTTTCCCTGCAGCCCGGCTGCCTTGAGCATCTGTTCGAGGCTGTCTGCAGTTCCCTCGGAGAGTAACGGCTTTCCATTCGGGGCAAGCGGGCGCGACGCCTCCCGATCCGTCAATGTGAGTAGTTGTCCTTTGGGCGAAAGCACATCGTCTCCCACTCGATACTCAAGCTCCCGGCGGACCATTGCTTCTGCCAGCAAGGGATCATGGCCACCTTGTTCTGCCGCTGCCCGTATGAGCGCCGCCACGCCCGACACCAGCTTCTCCTCCAGGGCTTCCCCCGGTTCCTGTACCCCTCCGAAAGGTGACATGATAATCGGCATTGCATCGCCGATCACGCTTCCGGGGGCCATGTAAATGTGTTTGGTAGCCAACGCGATGATCGCGCCAGCCGAAAATGCTGAATGGACCACATAGGTATATGTGGGGACACGCGTTCTGGTGATAATCCTTACAATCTCTTTCGCCGCTTCGAGGGTGCCTCCCGGCGTATCCATCTCGAAAACAATGGCGGCCGCATTGTCCTCCTCCGCTTGGTTGACCCCCCTTCGAATAACGTAGAGCAGTGCGGGCTCGATCATCCCTCTAATAGGGATCACATAGACCGGAACACCGGTGGCATTCGCGGGTTCAGAGGCGTCGACCGGCCGGCAGGAAATAATACCCGCAAGTCCGGCAAGCAGCAGAGCCAAGCCGGTCTTCGCGGTGCTTTGACGTGTACTTTTCACTATGCAGAGTATAGTCTCTTCGACACGGCCCATAAAGTCATTACTTCCGGCTGACTGATGGAAGAAACAGCTCAAACGGTAGCGTTGGTGACCGGCGGGGCAGTCCGTATTGGTGCAGCGATCTGCCGCCGGCTTGCCAGTGCGGACATACTGGTGGTAATCCACTATCGGACCTCATCTTCCCAAGCAGAGGCCCTCCGGCAGGAAATAGTTGCCGCGGGTGGACAAGCACTGACCATACAGGCCGATCTTCATTCTGCTGAATCATGCGCGGAATTGATCGAACGGGCTTGGTACAAATGCGGACGCCTCAACTACCTGGTCAACAATGCGGGTGTTTTCCGCAGGGACGCGGTGACAGACTTTGTAATCGAGCAGGCCCTGGAGCAGGTGTGGCTGAATGCCTGGGCTCCGCTGATTTTGACCCGGGAGTTCGCCCAGCGATGCCCAACGGGTGGTGCGGTCGTCAACCTCCTCGACCGCAGGATCCACGGATTGGACCGGACCTACTTCAGCTACGGTATCAGTAAGAGGCTGCTGGAGAATTTCACCTATATCTGTGCGCTCGAATATGCACCGTCCGTCCGCATCAATGCGGTGGCTCCGGGCGCCATATTGCCACCCCGGCAGCCAGGAGGGGAACCGGCCCCTCCGGCGGGAGCAGCCCCATTAGGACTTCATCCCTCGCCGGACGACATCGCTGATGCAGTATACTTCCTCCTTACCCGGACGTGCATCACCGGTCAGGTGGTCTTCGTAGACGGAGGGCAGCACCTCCATGGACAGATCTTCTAGGCTGCCAGAGCCCCTCTACGGCCGCATTCGTATAGAGGGCCTGCGGGTCCCCTGCCGGATCGGCACCAGTGCAGAGGAAAGGAATCTTCCTCAGGATGTACTCATTGACATAGACCTCGAGGTTGATATCTCCACCGCCGTCCGCTCGGACCGCCTCAGCGATACAGTTGACTACAGGGAAGTCCGAGACCGTGTCATTGCTGCGGTACGGGACCGGGAGTTCAACCTGGTCGAAGCCCTGGCCTATCACGTTGCCCGAATTTGCCGCACCATGCCCCATGTCCGCAGCGTGCATATAGCGGCCTTCAAGCCGGGGGCTTTGACCGGGGTCAGTAAGTGCGCAATTGAGTTGACGTTGTAAACAGCGCTCACCCTTCTGCGGACATCTTTCCGCACAAATGGTCGCTCGCCGCCCCCGCTGTTCGGCTGTGAAGGCTGTCTCATTCCCGATTCAGCGCATCAAGATCCGGAGGCGCTCCACCCCCCTGAAGTTCGCCGTGATCCGCCGCCTTGACCGCCTCCATGAGGAGGTTCAGTGTCTGTTCCTTGATGTATCTTCGTTTTCCACTCAGGTTCTTCCGCCGGAAGGCAAAGCTGGTCAGGTTCCCCTCCTCCGCAAATGCCCGCCGGAAGGCATCAGTACCCCGCTCTTCCTCAAAAAATGCATCTATGACTTCGCCGTTCTTGAAGAAGAACTGTCCCACAATCGAGCCATCCTCACGCTTTAACATCAATACGCCGTTGTCCTCCGCGTTGTGAAGAAACTGTACCAGCTCAGCGAGCGAAAAACTCACCAGAAGCCCTGAGAAATCGCCCTCCTCCTCAGCGATCTGAAAATAGAAATCCGCGGGCGTTGTCTCTCCAACAGTAACAAAGTCCACCCGCTCGGATGCAGCCGCTCCCGTTCCGCCCGCAAGCTGCCGCTTCAGGCGCACAATGAGAACTGCCTCAATCACCACTACGACCAGAACAATCTGTAAGGCCACCGCGCCCAACCCGAAAAAAATCGTGAAACCGACAGGTCGCTGTACCGGCTGCGAGCTTTTCGAAGGAACCGCCTGAGGCGGGATAGTCTCGACGTGGTCGGGAGAAACCGAGGCGCTCACCATTGGACCCGTCGGGCCGGCAATCCCGGCTGACGCCGCACCGGCAGAGGCGACGACCTTGGCCGTAATCACAGGCATTTCCGCAGGGCCCGGCCGACCTGAAGGGAGGACTTTCTCAGAGCCTACTCTTTCTTCCTCAGGGCCTTCCGTTGGAGGCCTCAATTCTTCAGGAATCTCTATCTCGATGATGTACTCCTTGGCTTCCGGCTGTAGCGGCGCTTTTCTTTCTACTTCAGCCGTAGGGAGTCTTGCGGTTTTGTCCTCTTCGATCGCGGCCGAGACCGCTTCGGTTATCCCTTGCGTTGCAGGAGGCTGCGCCACTTTCCCCGGCTTCATCTCAGGAACCCCGGCTGCCCGGCGGATTACGGCTGGTGCCCGTTCTCCCGGACCCGGATGAGGGCGGGCGACCTGCTCCGCTCGGCGCAGAGAGGGTTTAGCCGGTTTCGGCCTAGGCTGGGTGCCTTTCTTTTCGGGTGCAGCCTGGGCCACTACCAATTCCAGCTCTTGAGCTTCTTTCTTTTGGGATGGCGGCGTCCATTGAACAAACTCGAAACCTTCGCGGTCCTGCGGAACAAGTACCTCTACCTTGTGCCCAAAGCGCCTGACCTCGACCAGATATCCTCTCTTTCCCTTTGCCACTACCGGTAAGAGTTCTCCCCGCGAGAAGTAAAAACGGCCCGGACATGACTCAGTTTGCCTGCCGAAAATCAGCAATCCATCCTCAGTGACCCAGGCAGTGCCCTCGCCGCGACGGTTTCTCACCGGGAAAGCGCACAGTCGTTCGCCGTACTCGGGCGTGGAGACCTTGACAACATAGTAGTCTCTCGTCTCCTGGAAAAGGGGCAGCCGCTTCCCCACCGGATAGCTCAGTCCCAGATCCTTCAACGGGATGGATACTCCTGCGTCGGTAACCTTGAGCATGCCTATCGGAGAAGTCGGCGTTGTGCTGGACGTTGGCCTTGCTGCTTGTGACGAGATACAGAGCAAAAGTGCCATCCCCGCCCCCACCAGCAGCTGCCCGGTCACCATGGCGCGGAATCCCAACTCGATTGTGACCTTTTTCTTCACTATCTATCCTGACAGTACACCGATCGCTCCCGGCGGGATAGGCCTCCAGGAAGCGATAGACCTTCACTTATGACGGTGACGGCCTCCCAATGAGCTGAAGAAATTCGCTCCGTGTCGCCATTGAGCTTCTGAAATGGCCCAGCATCGCCGACGTGACCATGGCTGAATTCTGCTTTTCAACGCCTCGCATCATCATGCAGAGGTGGCGCGCCTCAATGACCACTCCTACACCTATCGGCTGAAGTGCATCCATCAGAGCGGCGGCGATCTGGTGGGTGAGGCGTTCCTGCTGCTGCAGCCTCCGGGCATACGCATCAGCGAGCCGTGCCAGTTTACTCACCCCTACAACTCTTCCATCAGGTACGTAACCGATATGACACCGTCCGTAAAACGGCAGCAGGTGATGCTCACACAGACTGTATATTTCGATATCCTTCACAATAATCATGTCACGCGATTCGGAAGCAAAAATGGCCGACTCAATAATCTGCCGGGGGTCCTGCGCATAGCCGCGCGTCAGAAAACGGAAAGCCTGAGCGGCCCTGTGGGGAGTCCTCTGCAATCCTTCCCGGGAGGGGTCTTCGCCCAGCTCTTTCAGAATAGTTCTGACAGCATCTGCGAGTCGATCGGCTGGGTGCTTGCCCTCATTCATTCTTACTGACCACGGTCATGTCTTCCACACTACGGGCGGAATAGGGTGCGGTCAGATGAAGACCGTAACGGCGAAGCAGCCAGAGTTCCGGAATAATTTCTGCTACTATTTCTCCGTCGTCAAATACTCGGACTATTGATGTTTCGGACACGACTACCGCCACAGCATCGGTAGTCCGGGTGATTGAAGCCGCGGCCATGTGTCGACTACCCAATCCCATCGGCAGCCGGACTCCCTCTGATGGAGCACTTATGTACCGGCAGGCGGAGAGTACCACGCCCGAGTCAGACACTACAAAGGCACCATCGAGCTGTGCAAGTTCCTTCACGGTCTCCCGCATGTTGGGATCACTGATATGCTTGACATCATCAGGATGATTCCACAAAGGATCCAAAATAAGACACGTGGAACGCTTCAGGGTCTCTTTCTCGTCCGAAACAACGAACAGGGTACCCACCTTGCGCCCTTCTCTTCCCTCACGCGCAAGTTCGACTGCCAGAAGTAATACCTGCTCCAAAGTGTCGGGGTTGACACCCCGTCTCCCGGTGCAGATCTCTCGGAAAGAATCGGCCCCTGACTCTTTCCGAGAGATC
>QNAJ01000076.1 GCA_003641465.1 Verrucomicrobiota bacterium
GGCGGCGCCGAACAGAATGGACACGATTTCGGGTGGCAGTTCGGTGCATGGGAGCTGGAGGGGGTCAACCGGATCCTGAAGGAGCTCTCGCCGGAAGAGCTGAAGTCGTATCCCAACCCGGAGTATCCGCCTCCAATGGAGACCAATGCCATTTTCTTCGGCGGCACCGATCCGGGCCGATTTGTTCCCACCTACATGATCTTTTGTGCCCACATGCGGGAAGACATTTTCCTGATAACGCAGAACGCTCTGGCCGACAATACCTACCTGAGCGTCATGCGCGACCTTTACGGGGATCAGATATGGATACCGGCTCAGCAGGACAGCAATCGAGCATTTCAGCAGTACGTTGAAGATGTCCGTGCCGGAAGAATCCCTCCCGGGGCGTCGGTTACATTTGAGAATGGCCGCGTCAGTGTTCAGGGCGTTCAGGGCGTCATGATGATCAACGGCATCCTCTGCCGCATGATCTTCGATGCCAACAAGCATAAACATGCCTTCTACGTGGAAGAAAGTTATGTGATCCCCTGGATGTATCCCTATCTGACGCCCCATGGACTGATCATGAAACTCAACGCCGAGCCGCTGTCCGCCTTGCCGGAAGAGATCGTGCGTAACGACCGCAATTTCTGGGACTGGTACAGCCACCGCCTCCTTAACAACCGCAAGTTTCTCCGTGATGTGGTCGCGCGGAAGACTTTCTCCAAACTGCGGAGCGCCATCGCCGGCATCTACGCTTTCCGCCACATGTTCGAGCAGGCCGAGTACGCCTTCAAGCAGGCCGTCTCGCTCTATCCGCTCAGCCCGGAAGCCAACTTCCGCCTGGCGGACGTTTATATGCAGCAGCGCAAGTTCGGGCTCGCCCGCCAACTCGTAGAGGACTTCCTCGAAAAGGATCCCGGCAACGAAAAGGTGGCCGACTTCCTCGATCAGATCAAGCAGACCGAAGCCCGTGACCAGCGGCGGCAGGAGCTGGAGGCCGCCTTCCGCGAAAAGCGCGCCACGCTGAACGACGCCTTCGAGTTGGCGGAGATCTATTTGTCTCTCAATCTGATGCCCCACTTCCAGCAACTCACCCAGCGCATTCTCGAAGATACGAATATCCCTCCGGAAGCCTACCTGCGCCTGGCCCAGCTCTACGCCCGGCGGAAGGACTTCGGGATGATCGCCAAGGCTCTCCAGGCCTACGTGGAGCGCGAGCCCTCCAACACCAAGATATGGGTGGATCTGGCGGCTGCCCGTTTCGCTGCCGGCCAGCGCGGACCCGCCCTGGAAGCTCTCCGCAAGGCGGTCGAGATCGGCGGCGAACCGGCCCGCGATGCCATCCGGCGCGATCAGCGCTTCGATCCCGTCCGCAATGATCCCGAATTTCAGAAGATCGTTCCTCCAGTGACGACCAGCCTCCCGCTGCCCTTCAGCGGTCTCTAGAATCGCGCTGGCGAGCTGTCCGCAGCCGCCGGGATACAATAATTGCCGACACACGCGCGTTATCTGCTAGGCTGGTAGAGCCATGGACGAGTATGAACGGCTGGTGGATGCCTACCGGAAGGGAGACGACACGGCTCTGGAGCGGTTGGTCCAGAGCCTCAGACGGCCGTTGTACGGGTTTATCTATCACATGACCGAGGGGCGTGACGATGCCGACGACATATTCCAGGAAACCTGGCGGCGCGCGATCCGGCGGCTCTCCCGCTTCCGCACCGGCAATTTCCGTGCCTGGCTTTTCCGCATTGCCCATAATCTTATCATTGACCGCGCCCGGCGGAATCGCCTGCTCACCCGCCCGGACGAAGATTCCCCTGACCCACTGGCACTTCTACCCGACAAGCGTCCTACCCCTGATCAGGAAGCCATTCACTCCGAAACCGCACGCCGCATCGCCGAGGCCGTCGCTGCGCTGCCTCCCGAACAGCGGGAGGTTTTCGTTCTGCGCACCCAGCTCGGACTTTCCTTCCGTGAAATCGCAGCCATACAGAAAACCTCTATCAACACCGCCCTGGGGCGTATGCACTATGCAATCCAGCGATTGCGCAGGGATCTGCTCGATCTGCGCCCGGATACCGGGCAGGATAGCGAATCGTGAAATGTGAACGAGCACAGCGCCTGGTACTGCTCGATTCCGCCGGACAACTCTCCCGGCGCAGACGGAAGGCTCTGCAAAAGCACCTGATATCGTGCGATACCTGCCGCCGGTACGCCGCCGACCTGGAACAGATTTCCACGCTCGTACGCAGCCATCTCGCCGCGCCCGAAGCACCACCGCTGTCCTTCCCGCCACCGGCGCGGCGCAGGCAGCGCGCCTTCTCGTTCGCCGTATCCCTTCCCAACTTCCGCTTCGCACTGGCAGCCGCTGCCGTCGTGCTGCTGGCCTTGGCGGGCACCTTCAGCCTGTACTACCGCTTTCACACCGGCACCCCTACCGCACGTCTGATCTTTCCCGACGAGCAGGCGCTCAGCCGTCGCCTCAACCGTCTTCATCAGGAAGTTGACCGCGTGGCGCAGGAGCTGGCCGGCGAAACTTTCTATGACCCCTATTCGGCGATGAGCCTGGAGGAGTTGTCTGAAGAATTGATGCGCATGGAGGGATCATGAAAAGTGCCTCAACCACATTTGTCACCGCCGTCCTGCAGAGGTGCATTCTGGGAATGCTGCTGGTGACTATCCTGTCGCCTGCCAGGGCACAGACCCCGGCAGCGGATGATCTCGGCAGAGCAGATCTGCCCCCTCAACTGCAACGCTGGCTTCAGCGGCTTTCACGGCGCAATACCAATGAGTATCTCCGGCTCCTTGAGCTGCGGAAAACCGATCCGCGCGCCTTCCGCCGCGAGATACGGCGTCGCATAGACATGTTGCGCCTGCGGCGCGCGCTGCAATCGTTTCCCGCATTACTGGCCGAGTATGACCGCCTTTCACCGTCCGAAAAGAGCCGGCTGGTCGAGGAGATCTTCCGCCCGCCGTTCTCGGCCCGACGGCGTCGCCTTGCCCGCAGAGCGCACGAACTGCGGGCTCCCTTTACATCTGAGATACGGCGCCTCGCGCAGGAATACCGTCGTTGTGAGGATGAACGAGAGCGGAGTCTCATAGAGGCCAGACTCAGGGATCTGCTCGATCAGAGACTGGATCGCATTGAGCAGCAGCACCTCCGCCGCATAGAAAGCCTGCGGGAGGAACTCGAACGCCTGGAAGGCGAGCTGCGCTTCCGTGCGGTCCATCGGGATGAAATCATTGAGCAACAGCTCCGGTTCCTTCTGGAAGAGTGACGGTTCCGGTGCCCTTCAGTACGAGCGCCGGAGATGAGAAGGAAGGATCTTCATTTCCTCGCGATACTTCGCCACGGTCCGTCGGGCTACCTTGATACCCTGCTTCTCCAGAAGTCGCGCAATCGCCTGATCGGACAATGGACTTGCCGGATCTTCCTGCTCTATCAACCGCGCGATCGCGTCCTTGATGGTCTTGTTTGACACTTCCCGCCCGTCGGCTGTCCGGTACCCCGGTGTGAAAAAGTATTTCATCTCGAAGGTGCCCTGCGGCGTCTGCATGTACTTGTTGGCAATGGCCCGGCTCACGGTGGTCTCATGCAGTCCCAGAACACCCGCAATCTGCGCCATTGTCAGCGGCTTGAGGTACTCCACTCCGTTGTCCAGGAATTCACGCTGGATCCTGACTATCTCCCGGGCGATACGGTAAATAGTGTTCTGACGCTGGTGGATACTCTTGATAAGAAAAGCACCCGCCCGGACCTTCTCGCGGATATACTGCTTGACGTGTTCAGGCGTCTTGGGGTCTTCCAGCATCCGGCGGTAGAACTTGCTGATCCGGATATGGGGTACGTGGTCATTGTTAAGTATGACGACGTACTCGTCGCCCACCTTACGGACCACCACCTCCGGAAGCACGTACTGGGTTTCGCTGCCGGTAAACATCCGAGCCGGCCGGGGCTCCAGAGTAGCGATGAAAGCGGCGGCGTTCTGGACTTCCTTCAAGTCGGCTTTCATCGCCTTGGCGATCTCCGGGTACTTGTGCGCCGCCAGGAGCCGCAGATGGTCTCGGACAATAGCCGCGGCGAGCGAATCCTCTTTCCCCAGTCGCCGCAGTTGCAGCAGCAGGCATTCACGCAGATCGCGCGCACCCACCCCCACCGGATCAAATTCATGAATGATACGCAGAACTTTTTCCAGCTTCTCGACCGGATATCCGGTGCTTTCGGCCAGCTCCTCCAGCGAGGTTGAGAGATATCCGTTATCGTCCAGGCTTCCAATGAGCAGCTCCCCGATTTTTCGTTCCTCGTCATCCTGAACGGTCAGCGAAAGCTGCCACAGCAGATGCTCCTGCAGAGACTCCGGACGGGTGAGCGACTCGAACATGAAGCGCCGATGTTCCTCCAGCTCCGGGTTGTAGCCGCGGACGCTTTCACTCTGCCGGAAGTATTCACGCCATTCCTCATCCAGTCGTGCAAGAATCTCGAACTCCTCGCGCAGGTCAATCTCCGCGGTGCTCTCCTCGGGTGCCTCCTCTTCTCCCTGGACTTCAATAGGCTCCTTAGCTTCAATCACTTCTTCCAGGGCGGGGTTCTTCTGCAGCTCCTCCTGAACCAATGTCCTCAACTCAAGCGCGGGAACCTGCAACAACCGCAGCGACTGGCGCAGTTGGGGAGCCAGCACCATCTGCAGTCGCTGCTCCTGGGTCTGCCTGAGCAGTTGTTCAGCCATGGGCTATTGCCTCGGTGTCTGACAATAGCTGCAAGCACATGCATTCTCAAGCAGAGATTGAGCCATCTGAGACCGGCTTGCCACTACGGACTTGACCCTGATCCACCGGCACCGGATGATGGCATTCTGAGCCCGTGGCAGGGTATTCAACAAGGGCACTGCTCATGGCACTGGAAGTATGCGTCCTGGGAAGCGGCAGCCGGGGGAATTGTACCTATGTCTCCTCCGGCGAGACCTCGATTCTTATTGACGCCGGCCTGAGCTGCCGCCAGATAGCGCGGCGCCTCGAGCAGATCGGCGTCGGCATGGATCGCCTCGCAGCCGTATGCCTCAGTCACGAACATGCCGATCACATCACCGGCCTCGCGACCCTTCACAAGCGCTACGGGCTGCCCCTGTTTGCCAATCGTGGCACCGTAGAGGCGTTGACTTACTCAGACAGATTTGCTGACCTACGCTGGAATGTATTTTCTACGGGTGCGACTTTCCACATCGGCGATCTTGCCGTTCATCCCTTTTCTCTGCCCCACGACGCCTACGAGCCCGTTGGATTCCGCATATCCTGTGAGGGAACATCGGTTACTGTGGCGACCGATGTGGGGATGCCCACCACCCTGCTGCGGGAACACCTCAGGCAGAGCAGCCTGGTGGTTATTGAAAGCAACCATGACGAGCAACTGCTGCGTGACTCTTCCCGTCCCCCCTCGCTCATTCAACGCATCCTGGGCCGGCAGGGACATCTTTCCAACGAGGCCGCCGGGGCCCTGCTCGCCGAGGTGGCCCATCCGGGGCTGAGCTGCGTGTTTCTGGCGCATCTCAGCGAGGAGTGCAACCGGCCGGAGCTGGCCGTGGCCAGTGTGCGCCATGCCCTGGAAAAAGCCGGCCACGCTCACGTGGAGGTGCACTGTACCTTCCCCGATCGTCCCAGTGTCCGGCGCAGCGTTTCCACCTGCCTGACCGCATTACCCGAGCGACAGTAAGCTGTCTGCCTCTGCCGAAGCGGGGCAAAGTTACATTACTTTTGACAACTCATCAGGCCGCTGGTATGGTGTGCGCGGTTATCAGGGGCTTTATCAACCGAAGGGGCTGTCTATGGCAAAAGTGGTACTCGAGAACGTAAGCAAGATCTATCCCGGCGGAGTCGTCGCCGTAAAGGACGCCAACCTCGAAATCGAGGATCAGGAGTTCGTGGTCCTGGTAGGACCCTCCGGATGCGGTAAATCAACCACCCTGCGGATGATCGCCGGCTTGGAGGAAGTCACCGAAGGAAACATCTATATTGACGGACGCAGGGTGAATGATGTCCCCCCCAAGGACCGCGATATCGCCATGGTATTTCAGAACTACGCCCTCTATCCTCACATGACCGTTTACAACAACATGGCCTTCGGCCTCAAGCTGCGGCGCTACCCCCGCAGCGAAATAGACCGCCGCGTGCGCGAAGCCGCGCAGATACTGGGTATCGAAAATCTTCTCCATCGCAAACCCAAGGCCCTCTCCGGCGGCCAGCGGCAACGCGTAGCGGTGGGTCGCGCCATTGTCCGTAAGCCCAAGGCCTTTCTCTTCGACGAACCACTTTCAAACCTGGATGCCAAGATGCGCGTGCAGATGCGTACCGAGATCAGCAAACTGCACATCCGGCTGGCGTCCACCATGATTTATGTCACCCACGACCAGATCGAAGCTATGACCATGGGTGACCGGATCGTTGTAATGAAAGACGGTCTCATGCAACAGGTGGCCACCCCCATGGATCTCTACGAACATCCGGTCAACGAATTTGTAGCCGGATTCATCGGCTCACCCCCGATGAATTTCTTCGTCGGAACCATACAGCAGGGCAGCGGCGGCCTGTTCTTCAACGAGGGGAAGTTCTCCGTACGTCTGCACGACGAGCACATGTCCAGATTGACGCCGTATATCGGTAAGACGGTCAAGTTCGGTATCCGGCCCGAAAACATAAACGATGCGCTGTTCGTGGCGAATCCCGTCCCCGAATATACTATCAAAGCGACCGTGGAGGTGGTCGAGCCTATGGGAGCTGAAGTGTTCCTCTACTGTAATACCGGCAAACACTCCTTTATCGCCCGCGTTCAGTCCCGCGAAAAAGCTCGGGTGGGCGAAACGTTGAATCTGGTGCTCGACATGGCCAAGGCACACTTCTTTGATCCTGAAACTACCAAGGCCATAGTCTGAAGCACCGCCGGAGAGACCGTCAGCCGAATACGACGATTCCAAACCATGAGTGGTCTATCTCAACTGCTTATCGCCTGCGCTCAGGTCTTTCTGGTCGCCGTCGCAGCCTTTGCCGTCACATGCCTTCTGATGAGCCTGCTGAA
>QNAJ01000077.1 GCA_003641465.1 Verrucomicrobiota bacterium
CCGGATGAACAGCTGGCCCAGGCGGTGGTGCGGGGCCGGACCGACGGCATCGGCGAGCTGATCCGGACTCTTCTGCAGGAACATGCGGCGGTGGATATTCTCAACCAGATGCTGATTCCGGCAATGGAAGAGGTGGGGCGGCTGTTCGATCAGGGACTGCTCCAACTGCCTTTTGTTCTGAAGTCGGCCGAGGTAATGAAGAAAGCGGTGGAGGAACTCCGGCCTCATCTGCCCCGCGAGCAATCCGATCGTCCGAGAGCGACGCTCGTTCTGGCGACGGTGGCCGGGGATGTTCACGATATCGGAAAAAACCTGGTGGACATTATCCTTTCCAACAACGGATTCCGGGTGATCAACCTGGGGATCAAGGTTCCGGTGGAACAGATGATCGAGGCGGTACGCAAGCACCGTGCCGAAGCCCTGGGTATGAGCGGCCTGCTGGTCAAGTCGGCGGCAGTCATGGCGGAAAACATGTACGCCCTGGAATCGTCGGGGCTGAATGTGCCGGTACTCCTTGGCGGAGCCGCACTGACGCCGGAATTCGTGGAAAATGATTGCCGCCCGCGCTACAGCGCCGCGGTTTTCTACTGCCGGGACGCATTCGACGGACTGAAAAGGATGAAGGAGATCGCCGCCGGGCTGACGGCGGCCGCCCGCACCACGGCACCGAAGGAATCCGCACCGCGCCGTGCCCATCGCATATCGCCGGGAAAAGTACGCCGTCCGCCGGTGGTGGATCCGCCGGAAGTACCCTTCTTCGGATGCTGTCATCTGACCGGGATACCAGCCGAAGAGATTTACCGCTTTCTCGATGACGAGACGGTGATCCGGGCCCGGTGGGCGCTGCGGCGCGGGCGTCAGCCGCCCGAAGAGTGGAGGAAAAGAATCGAGCAGGAAGCCATTCCCAGGCTGCAGCGACTCAAGGAGGAGTATGCCCGGCCGGGACGCCTTCGTGCACGTGCCGCCTACGGTTACTTTCCCTGTCGGGCCGAAGGAGACGAGCTGCTGATTCTTCTGTCCGGGGAGGATCAACCGCTGCGGCTGCGGTTTCCCCGCCAGCAGCATCCCCCGTTCCGGGCGATTCCGGATTTCTTCCGGGAGGACCGGGACGTGGTGGCCATGATGGTGGTCACTGTGGGGCAGGAGATGGTGGACGACTGCGCACGCCTGCGGGAAGCGGATGCCTACCAGGACTATTTCCTCCTGCACGGGTTCGCGGTGGAGCTGACCGATGCACTTGCCGAATTCGTTCACTGGCACATCCGCCGGGAAATGGGTATCGGCGAGCCGCCGCGCACTCCCCGCGAGTACGCGGCCCAGAAGTATCGCGGCTCCCGTTACGCATTCGGGTATTCCGCCTGCCCGGATCTGAGTATGAATAGGGTATGCTGCCGGTTGCTCGAGGCTGAGCGCATAGGAATTTCTCTTACTGAGCATTACATGCTGGTCCCCGAATACTCTACTTCCGCTCTGGTGGCACATCATCCCCAGGCGCGCTACTTCAACGTGGAAAAGAGCAATGAGCGTTGACTCCCGACACGGTAAGGAGAAGGCTGCTGGGGTTGACTGGGCGGCATGGACGCCGGTCGAACAGGCCACCCTGTTGTTCGTGATCCGAGACGGCCGGATCCTGCTGATTCACAAGAAGAAAGGACTGGGCGCCGGGAAAATCAACGGACCCGGCGGCCGCGTAGATCCGGGAGAATCTCCCCAGCAGGCCGCGATCCGCGAGGTAGAGGAAGAACTCGGCATCCACCCCCTGGGGGTCACCGCAGCGGGAAGGCTGCGCTTCCAGTTTCTCGACGGGTACCGCCTGCTGGGATACGTTTTCCGCGCCACCGACTATCGTGGTATGCCCACCGAAACCGACGAGGCGGTTCCCTTGTGGTATCCGGTGGATTCGCTGCCCTACTCCCGGATGTGGGCCGACGACCCGCTGTGGATGCCTCACCTGCTTGCCGGCAGATTATTTGAAGGATATTTCGTGTTCGACGGAGACCAGCTGCTGGAGCACCGCGTTGAAGTAGTCCGCCATCTGGATCTCGGGCCTGCATGATTCATCAATTTGACAAGTTGATAAACAGCTCAGGTCAGATTGGACGGGGTCCGGTGGAGCGAGCTGTTTCCCTCCGGCCCGGTGGCGGCGACTCCCGTCTGACGCTGGCTGCGGCGGAGGTAAAGACCCATGATTATCCAGGCGCCGGCCAACAGAATCACCGCAGCCGCGATGATCCCCACTGCAAGCTGAGGCTTCCCATGCATGAGTCCCGCCCCGATCATGGTGGCGGGCACGCCCTCCGGCAGCAGCCCCAGGGCGGTTCCCAGCAGAAAATCCCGATTCCGGATATGAGTCAACCCCAGGACCAGATTTACAGCGAATCCCGCCACTGGCAACTGGCGCATTATCAGAACCGTCGGAAGCCCGGCGCTGCGCAGGTTATGGGACCAACGCCGCAGGTTGGGCCACCGGTGGAGCACCCAGTCGCGCCCCCCCCAGCGTACAAAGAGGAACAAGGCATAGGAGCCTGCCACCGTCCCGATCTCCGAAAGGAGTAATCCCCACCAGAACCCGAAAAGCAGTCCCCCCGCACCGCACAGGACCAGGCGGGGAACTCCGGCAGCCACCAGCAGCGCCACAACCGCCGTGAACGCGGCGTAGGCCTCTGTACCGCCTCCCCGAAGACGGACAATCAACCGCGACAGGTGGCGCATCTCGTCCTTCAACGGGGAAAAGTAGTTAATCCAGATCATCACCCCGAGTACCAGTGCGAGCAGCGCGGCGCGCTTGGCTGTCCGCCGGTAGGCCGGTGGCGTCGAAGAACTCTCTTCCTGCCCGCCGATGTTCTGCCTCCTTGCCACCTGGGACCGTCCTGCTTGCGCATACCGGAGCCTGCGCCATTATAGGTCGGGTAGCCCCCTGTGCAAGCGGCGGCCGCCGGGACCCGGTGGTCCGGCAGGGCGGCCCGCGCAGGAGAAAGCGTTGCCTCACAGGGCTTCGGCGGGGATACTCAGTGAAGGTGAAGATGAATCCTCCTGCGGACCACGACCGGATCACGGGCTTCAGTACAGGCGCCTTCGCCGTCGGACTGGGGCTGTTCTCCCTCAGCGCACAGACACTTCTTTATCGGGCCTTCCTGGTGGTGTTCGAAGGGAATGAGCTGGCCACGGGCTGCTTCTTCGCCTCCTGGCTGGTCTGGGTGGCGGCCGGCGCAGCCCTCGGCCGGGTGCTGGCGCGGCGGGAACCGGTTCTGCGATACCTGGATCTGGCGGCGCTGTGCCTGTACCCTGCCGCCTTGGTGCTGCAACGCAGTCTGCTTCTGCGGGCGCGCGAACTCAGCGGGGTTGAACCCTATGAGCTTTTTCCCATTCTTCGAATGCTCCCGCCGGTGGTCATTTTCAATGCACCGGTCAGCATCCTCACCGGCGCACTCTTCACCCTGGCCTGCCGCTGGGCCGCCGGAACGCCGCGGGCGGTCTCCCGCGTTTATGTGTGGGAAGCGGTAGGAGCCTTTCTCGGCGGAGTAGGGACTACCCTGCTGCTCAGCCGCGGCGTGAGCGACGAGAACGTTCTGCTGCTCTCCATTACGATTCTGACTGCGCTGGTGCTGCCCGTCGCGGGCGTACAGGACCGCCGAAGGGCAGTCGTCCTCCCATGGCATCGGGCGGTAGGCATACTGTTCCTGTTCGGGATGATCGTGCTGCTCGTCGGCGGTTTCGGGTCCCGCTGGGCGCACGTCACCTGGCGGAACAAGTATCTCCAGCTCATCCCGGGGGCACGTTACGGGGGTCAGTTCACCACGCCGCAGGCACGCTACCTTTACGGCACCTACCGGAACCAGTTCAACGTGGTAGCGTGGGAAAGTGTCGCTGAGTCCATACCCGATGAGGAACATGCCGCCGAAGTCGCCGCCCTTACCCTCGCCCAATGTCCTACTGCCCGCCGCGTACTGGTAGTCGGCAGCGGATCATTCGCGATCTGTGACAAATTCCTCCAACTGCCCCAGATCCAGAAGGTCACCTGGCTCCATCCAGACCCGCAGTACACCCGGCGCCTCGTAAGAGTGCTGCCGGATTTCACTCCCGGCCCGCGCCTCCAGCTTCCGTCCGAAGACGTCCGCCGCTACCTGCAGAAGTGTGACGATCGGTACGATCTGATAATCGTCAACCTTCCCGATCCTACTACGCTCGTCCTCAACCGGTATTTCACCCTGGAATTTTTCCGCCTGCTCCGTGCGCGGCTGGCCGATGGCGGTCAGGTGGCCGTGAGGACCTTGGGGGGCGAAAACGTCATGGGCAGCGAGCTGGTCAGCGTCGGGGCGTCGGTTCTGGTCACTTTCGAGCGCGTGTTCGGCCGGTCGGCACTGAAGCCGGGCGACGAAACCTGGATCATCGGGGGCACGCCGGGAAAGCTTTCCGAGTCCGCGGATGTTCTGGTGCGGCGCTTCGCCGCAATTGCGGGAGCCGAACGTATCTACCCGCCGCCGGGGTTGCGTACCCTCTACCGGGAAGACCGGATCCGCTTCCAACGGGAGAGTTACGCTGCCGCCATCCGTTCGCTTCCCTCAGACTGGCTGGTGAATCGTGACCGCCGTCCCATGGCGTTGCTTTACACTCTCCTTTTCGCTCTCCGGCATACCGTCTGGACCGGAAAGATCACCGCATTCCTGCCCCGCCTGGGAGGTCCACTGCGGGCGGGAATTCTAGTTGGCTCCGGCTTATTGATCTTGGTTCTGCTCCGACTGGTTTTCCTGCTGCGGATTCCGCGCAAACCCGGAAAACCGGGCTCCCGGACGCTGCTCTCGCGCCGGGATGCCGCCTGGGCGATTTTCAGTGCGGGGATAGCCGGCCTGGCCGCCTGTATCGTGCTGATGTTCCTTCTTCAGGCACGGTACGGCTCGCTTTTCCTTCTGGTGGGTCTGCTGTCGTCCCTTTTCATGCTGGGAATTTTTGTCGGCGGCCGCCTGGCCATGCGACTGCTTGATTCCATGACTCCCGAAAGGCTGCTGCCGGCGGTAGTCCTTCCTCATGCAGGTCTACTGCTGTTCATCGCGTGGTCGGGTAGCGGGTTTTCCTTCGCTGCTTTCGCACTTATGTTCCTGCTCACGGGCGCGTTCGGCGGGATGTATGTGCCTGTCTCCGCCACTGTCATGCGTCGAGCGGGCAGTCCCGACCGTCACACCGCTTTCGTCGTCGAAGCCGCCGACCACCTGGGCGGCGCCGCCGGAGGCATTCTGGTGGCGACGATGCTTCTTCCCATACTGGGCAGCCTGATCAGCACCGCCTTGCTCGCAATGCTGGTTGCAACCAATCTTGCCGTGCCGCTGGCGTCGTTTGTGACCGGACTCCACCGCGTATCCGCCGGGTCCGGCCAGCCGATCTGGCGCTTTGAAGGTGATTCCCGGATCCGGACAGCCGGGTACTTCATGGCGGGCACCGCCCTGTTCGCGCTGGTGTGGAGCGTCCTCCTCGTTCGACCCCATCCCTGGGAGCAGGAACTCCGGCGTGCATCGGCTGTAATGTTGCCTGCCGATGCAGATGTAAGCCCGGAAACGAAGACCTTTCAGGGAAAGAGCATCGAGTATCTCCGCTACCGGATTCCCCGGACATCGGAAGAGGGATACATCCTCCTGACGCACGGCCTGGCGGACGATATTGTGGGATATGCCGGCCCTCTGGTCCTGGGAATGCGACTGACTGCGGATGGCGTACTCCGGGATTTCGTCGTCCTCCATTCGGATGAAACCCCTGCATACCTCGAGCAGGCGACCAAATGGGCCCGGCGGTTCGTCGGGGGCAATCTTTTCCGGACAAGTCCGGGTGCCGGTGTGGATGCGCTGACCGGAGCCACGCTTACCTCGCGGGCACTGGCCGGCATTCTCCACGAAACCGGATTGCGATTCGCTGCACTTCTCCAGGGAACAACATCGCAGTCCGCCCCCTCAACCAGGCGGCGCGTGGAAAAACCGGCGCTGGTGCTGGTCCTGTTCGCGGTCGCCTCGCTTGTCTTCCGGCTGTTTCCCCGCCGCGTGCCCCGGCCGCTCGTACTGGTGGGCGCAGCACTGCTGTTCGGCTGGCTGCTCAATCTCCAGTACTCTTCCGATCATCTTCTGTTGCTGATCAGCGGCCGCCTTCCCACGCCCGGCCTGAATACCGGATTCGCACTGGCGGTCGGTCTGCTCCTGCTGATAATGCTTGTAGGGAATCTTTATTGCGGCCAGCTTTGCCCGTTCGGTGCATTGCAGGAGCTGGTCGAAAGACTGACGCCGGCATCCTGGAAACTGGAGGCGTCCCTTCGCCTGAGGGCGCGACTCCGCTACGTCAAGTTCGTTCTCCTGTGGCTGCTGGTGATGGCGTACCTGCCGACCGGATTCCGGCAACTGGCGGCAGCGGATCCCCTGACCAGCATCTTCGCCAGACCTTTCAACCAGCGGATGGCCGTGGTGTTGCTGGTGATCACGGGGATCAGCGCGTTCCTGCCACGCTTCTGGTGCCGGTATCTCTGTGTTCCGGGAGCCTTCCTGTCATTCATATCCGGCCTCAATCCGCTTTCGCGCCGCATGTGGCGCATACGACCGCCGCACTGCCCTTATGCCGTAGTGACACGTGACGATCTCGATTGCCTGGGATGTGACCGCTGCCGGCGGGATGGCGAGGTTGCCGGACGTGATAAGGGCGCGGATCGCGCGTCCGTACTGCTGGTTGTCATGGTATCTGTCGCAGTTCTGTGGCTGGCCGGCCGAGCCGTGCAGACAACTGTGACTGTCGAAGAACCCGCCAGCCGGACCGCCCGGCCGGAAGTCACCGCCGGCATACGTCGGCAGTCCCGCGGTGTGCGTAAGATCGACGAAGCACGCATCCGACGCATGATCCGGCAGGGAGAGCTGTCCGACAAGGAAGCCAAGTACTATAAACGCCTGCCGCGCGCCGGTGGATCTTCTCGCAGCAGGTAACCTGTCGACTGATTCTGGCTCGTGGCTGGCGGTTAATGGTTGATTGGGGAGGAAGAAGTTTC
>QNAJ01000078.1 GCA_003641465.1 Verrucomicrobiota bacterium
ATTCACTACGATAGAACTGGGCTATGATCTGCGCCCCGATCTCGTGCCGGGAATCAAGGCAGCCGTCCACCAGCAGGCGCTTAGCGTGGTCAGCGTGCACAATTACTGTCCGGTACCCCCCAATGTATCGCGGGGCCATCCGGAACTTTACTCGCTGTGTGCTCTTGATGAGGGTGAACGGCAGCGCGCTGTAGAGTACACGATCCGGACGGTACGTTTCGCCGCTGAGATGTCCGCCGGAGTAGTGGTGGTGCATGGTGGGCGGATAAAGCTCCCGGCGATGACCGAACGCCTGGCGGCGCTGTATGAGCGCGGCCTGCGGTTTCAACCGCGCTACGAGAAATACAAGCTCTCCCTGCTGGAAAAAAGGGAGCGCCGCGCCGCACGCCATCTGGACCAGCTGCGCCGGTCGCTGGAAGAAATCATCCCTGTACTGGAGGAAGAATCCGTCACCCTGGCGCTGGAGAATCTGCCGACGTGGGAAAGCGTGCCCACCGAACTGGAGATGGAATCCATTCTGCGGGAGTTCGCCGCACGGAGGATAGCCTACTGGCATGATCTGGGCCACGCGCGCGTCCGGGAGAATCTGGGCTTCATCAGCCACCTGCGCTGGCTGGAGCGATTGCTCCCGGGGATGGTCGGGATGCATATCCATGACGTACTGCCGCCCATCTATGATCATCTGGTGCCGCCACGCGGAGAGATACCCTTCGAGCAGTTCAAAAACGTTGCAAATACGGTATCGCGTCTGATAATGGAGCCCGCACCTGCCGCCTCGGCACAGGATGTCGTGGCCGGGAAGCAGTACCTCGAGAAGGTATGGGGTGGGGAAAGCTGAAAGGCAGCGGCTGATGAAGAAGGCACTTATCACAGGAATCACCGGACAGGACGGGTCCTATCTGGCGGAGCTGCTGCTGGAAAAAGGATACGAAGTTCATGGCATTGAACGGCGGGCTTCCACCGAGACCTTTGAAAGAATCGCGCATATAAAGGACCGCCTCGTTCTTCATCAGGCGGACCTTCTCGATCAGCTTTCTCTCATCCAACTCATGGAGACGGTCCAGCCGGACGAAATCTACAATCTGGCGGCTATGTCTTTTGTGCCCACGTCCTGGACCCAACCGGTGCTGACCGGCGAATTCACGGCCCTGGGAGTCACCCGCATGCTGGAGGCCATGAGGCTGGTCTGTCCCGGCGCCCGTTTCTACCAGGCATCCAGCAGCGAGATGTTCGGCAAGGTCCGGCAGGTGCCCCAAAATGAGGAAACTCCGTTCTATCCCCGCAGTCCCTACGGGGTCTCCAAGGTATACGGTCACTACATCACCGTGAACTATCGCGAAAGCTATGGGCTGTTTGCGGTTTCCGGAATACTTTTCAATCATGAAAGCCCGCGACGCGGTAAGGAATTCGTAACCCGGAAGATCTCCGACGGCGCGGCCAGGATCAAGCTGGGGCTGGCCAAAGAACTCCGGCTGGGCAATCTCAATGCGGAAAGGGACTGGGGGTTCGCCGGTGACTATGTCAAGGCAATGTGGATGATGCTCCAGCAGGACGAGCCGCAGGATTTTGTGGTGGGGACGGGGATTGCACATTCGGTGCGGGACTTCCTGGAGCGGGCGTTCGACCGCGTGGGCCTGAAATGGCAGGACCATGTAGTCATTGATCCGGCATTGGTGCGGCCGGCAGAAGTGGACCACTTGCTGGCAGATGCCAGCAAGGCGCGGCGGGTTCTGGGTTGGAAGCCGGAAGTGGATTTCGACGGACTGGTGGACATGATGGTTGACGCTGATCTGGATCGGTACAGGAAAGCCGGAGCGTCCTGATGCGAGTGCTGGTCACGGGGGCCGCGGGATTCGTCGGCCGACACCTGATCAGGGAACTTGAAACCGCCGGTCACTCTCTTGTCCTGGTGGACGTGCGCCCGCCGGCACCCGCCGGGTCCGACCAGTACCTCTTCATAGCTGCCGACGTTACCGACCCTCCCTCAGTGGAATCAGCCTTTACCCGCGCCCGGCCGGATGCCTGTGTCCATCTGGCCGGCATAGCGTATGTGCCGGTCGGGTGGCGCGATCCGATTCGGACTCTGCAGGTGAACCTGCTCGGCACTCTGGCGGTTCTGGAAAGCGTCCGCCGGGTGGCACCGGACTGCAGGACCTTGGTGGTAACATCGGCAGAAATATACGGAAGGGACGATCCCGGACACCCGCTGACCGAGGATGCTCCCCTGCAACCCCAGAATCCATACGCGGTCTCCAAGGCGGGCGCGGATATCGCCACGCTCTTGTCCGCCAGACATTACCAGATACCCTGTCTGACCGCGCGCCCGGCCAATCATTGCGGTCCGGGACAGTCCTCATCTTTCGTGGTCCCAGCGTTCGCCCGCCAACTCGCTGAGATAAAACTGGGGCTCCGGCCAGCGGAAATGAAGGTCGGTAACCTCGAAAGTCTGCGTACTTTCATTGATGTGCGGGATGTCGTCCGGGCCTACCGCCTGCTCCTGGAAAAAGGCACTCCCGGGAAGGCCTACAATGTGGCCGGAGAGAAGCGTATCAGAATCGGAGATCTTCTCGAGATCCTCTGCGAGGTTTCCGGAGTACGGCCGCGGCTGGTAACCGACCCTGACCGGTACCGCCCGACAGACTCCGTCCCGCTGCTGGATACCAGTCGCCTGCGCCAAGAAACCGGATGGGAGCCAAAGCTGTCCCTGAGACAAACGTTGCAGGATGTCTTCCAGTACGAACTACAGCAATTGCGCGGTGAGCATACGTAGTGTGCTTCTGGCGATCAGGGTTCTGCTGGCGATCGCGCTGGTGTTCGCCCTGCTCTATCGGGCACCGTTTCCCCGAATCGCCGCCGCGTTCAGAACGGCCCTCACCAGCCCGCGTATGCTCAGTGCCGGCCTGCTTCTGGTCGGCCTGGCCCTGCTGGCGGGTGCCATCCGGTGGTATGTGCTGCTGCGCGCCCAGAAACTCGTCGTCAGCGTGAGCGATACCATCCGCTATTTCTTTTCGGGACAGTTCTTTAATGTCTTTCTTCCCGGCGGATGCGGCGGTGACCTGATCCGCATGTATTGGGTTGTCCGCAGGTCCTCGGGATCCCGTACAAGAGCGGTCGGCACCGTGATACTCGACCGCGTGCTGGGGCTCTATCTCTACATTGCAGCCGCCTGTCTGTTCATCGGCCTGGCGGGCGTTCTGGATCTTCCCGGGGTCCCTCCCCCGATAACCAGGGTGGCGGCCCTGTCCCTGCTGGGGATTTCTCTGGCTGTGTGGATCATCGTCCTTCTGCGGCCGGTCCGTTTTCAGGGGGCATTCGCCGATTCACCCGGTACCGGTGACGCCCGCTGGGCACGTCTCATACGGGCACTGGCCCAATCCGCGTCTCTCTACCTGCACCGTCCGGCCGCGCTCCTGGGAGCACTCGGGCTTTCCGCAGCCAACTTCGCGCTGCAGGCCTCCGCCTGCCTGTGCTTTTCGCATTCTCTGAACCTCCCGGCATCCACGCTGCAGGTCATCGCGGCCTTTGCGGCGGCGACTCTGATCGGAGCTGTTCCCGTGACGCCGGGTGCGATCGGAATGAGAGAGGGCACCTACGTGCTGCTCCTCCAGCAGGCCGGAGTTTCTGCTTCGGGGGCCCTGGCCCTCGGCCTCCTCATGTATCTCGCAGGCGCATTCTGGGGACTGCCGGGGGTACTGGTCTTCGTCACCGAGCCTACGCGTTCCCCCCGCGAGCTGGCGCACCGGGCACGCACCGTCCTGCAGGAAGATCCCCTTCCGCCGGGCGACCCCGGTCAGTGTTGAACAATCATCCTCATCAACTCGCGGGCGTTCTGGGGCGCCCGCGCTTCGGCGTCGTTATTGAAAAAGGCAAAGACTGTTTTCCCACGATTCAGGGCGTCACGCGCATGTTCGGCCCAGGGCTTCAGTTCCTCGCGTGAATAATCGTGGGCATACCCGCCTTTGAGACCGTGAAACCGGTAATACACAAAGTCCGCCGTTTCCGTGAAATCCATCGGCATCCGACTCGAGCTGATAGCCACACAGGCCACTTCATACCGACTCAACACCTCGAAGACCGCTGCCTGCAGCCAGGACGGGTGGCGGAATTCGACGGCATGCTGAAAGCCACGCGGTAATTTCTTGAGAAAAGCTTCCAGACGCTGCCGGTCTTCGTGCAGGCTCGGAGGAAGCTGCCACAGTATGGGTCCCAGGTGTTCGCCCAGTAACTCCACGCGCCGGAAATAGTCCTTGATGTCCTCATCCACCCCTGCCAGTTTCTTCAGATGGGTGATCCTCCGGTTCCCCTTGACCGCATAGAGGAAGCCCGGCGGCGCCTTGCGCGCCCATCCTCGGATCATGTTTTCGAAGGGCATCCGATAGAAGGTGGCGTTGATTTCAACGGTGGAAAAGTGCCGCGCGTAGAACTCCAGCCACTCCGCCTGCTTCAGCTCTGCCGGGTAGAAGCGACCAATCCAGTGCCGGTAGTACCAGCCGCTGGTTCCGATACGGAGTTTCTCAGCCGTCTGCTGGCGCATGGCCCAGTCCTACTTCCTTCTTGACTATCCATCCCCGGAACGCCCCGGACCAGGAAATCAGAACCGGTAGGTAATCCCCAGCGACAATGCCGAGCGATGGACGGCTTCCACTGCCACATCTGCAGTAATCTGCGGATACGGAGTCCAGCGCAACCTGCTCAGAAGGCCTACTTCGTCTTCGGGATCGAAGCTGCTCGAGATGGTTCTATCCGGGTAGGTCCGATCCTGATCAATGGTGACATCCTGCCAGACCGGCCCCACACTCAACTCCACCGCGGACCACCTTCTCACCAGCTCCGCCCAGACTTTCATCTCGGTCCATTCAATCCTGAGGTCACCACCGGTAGAAAGTGCATGCTTGGGTGCTGCCGTCACTTTTTCCTGCTCCGGCTCGTAGTGCGCGTAGGCCGCCCCCAGTCTCAGGGCCGTAATTCCCTTACCTCCCAGCGGCCACTCACCGGATACGAAAAAGCCCCACAGCAGCTCGGGATCAAACTCGACGGTCTCGCCTTCACTGGAATGTGTAGTCAGGTCGGCAAAGCCCGCCAACGCCCCGATACTGAAGGGTGCACGCCGCCATTCCCCGACCAGGCAGTAACGCAGTGCCGATAGCCGGTACTCATCGTACTCCGGTTTCACCCCCCCATGCTGCCGGCATTTCAGCAATTTCAGATCCTCTACGCGGACGCCCACCAGCAGATTACCTGCCCATGTCGCCTGCGCTGCGAGCAGCAGACCGCCTGCGGCCAGCACCATCACCCTGTTCATACTCTTCATACCGGCACCTGTCCTTCCCATTCCTTCAGAATCGCCATCCCAACGCCACGGTTCCACCACTGACGTCCAGGAACCGGAATTCTCCGCAGACAAATGCCTGGCCGGCACGCAGTTCGCCTTCCAGGAACAATCCCCACGGCTCGTCTTCTTCAAATCCCCCTTCCCTCTTCCGGTCTCGTTCCGGATGCGAGTATGCCAGATCAACCTGTGAGTAACGCAGTCCCAATCCGACACTTCCAGCGCGATAGCGGCTGACCAGCCCGCAGCTCACCTGCCATTCCTCCACCTCGGGATCAAACTTCTGGCGAACGTCACGCCGAAAGTCGCTGTCGGGCTCAGCCCGGCGATATCGCACGGCCCAGCCCAGGAAAATCCGCTGAAAGACAGATTGCCCCGGCTGTCGGGCAGTCAACGGCAACAAGGCAGTGGCCCCCACCCCCCACGCCGTGCCCGCATCATAGTCCAGTCCGTGTTTGGAATGCGGATCCCAGGATTCCTGCCCCACTTCGCCCTCCAGGGCAATACCATGGCCCACAGGCACGCTGACAGCCAGAAACCGACCTTCCAGATCAGCTTCGCCGGATCCCCGGTTGTCATATTCGTACACATCCCGGTTCTCCAAAGTATATCGCACAGACACAGCGGGATGATTCTGCCACGCCCGTCCGAGGATACCGGCATCAATCGCCCATACTGCGGGCGTGAGCGCGAAAAACATCCGCACCGCCGCCACACTGCAGGCTCGCCGGATCACAGCGTGTTTCATGCAGGTTATCCTCCCATCATGGGATAGTCCTCTATACCATTACCTTGCGCATCGCTCAATGAGAATCGGCTCTACGGTAGGGCCTTGCCCTCTACAAATCAATCCGATAGCGTAAACCGCGTCTGTCGGGCGGCACAGCAGGTAAGAACGGCAGTATGAGACTGTTCATCGAATATCTGATCTCGGATCCCTTGTATTTCTTCTCCTGGATACTGGCGCTGGCGTTCTCCATCACGGTCCATGAGTTCAGTCACGCGGCGGCGGCTCTCCGGCTGGGGGACGACACGGCCGCACGCAGCGGTCATCTTTCGTTCAATCCGCTGGTACAGATGGGAGCTTCTTCCCTCCTGATGATGCTGCTGGTCGGCATCGCTTGGGGTCGTGTTCCGGTGGATCTCCGCCGGCTCCGTACGGCCCGGCCCCACGCAATGGTTGCACTGGCCGGCCCGGTCACCAATTTCCTGCTTTGCGCACTTTTCGGAATAATGGCCGGCGGCGCAGCGCGCCTGGAATCTTTGCTCGCTCTTCCCGCGCTTGAAACAGCACGCTACTTTCTGAGGGTAGCGGCACGAGTCAACGGAATCCTCTTTGTACTCAATCTGCTTCCTCTGCCGATGCTTGATGGCTGGGCGGCACTCTGCGCATTCTGGCCCCGATTGCTGTATCTGGAAAGCCGCACAGCGCAAACAGTATCCATTGTCGGTGTGCTGCTGATCTTCTTTTCCCCGGCCGGCAACCTGGTCTGGGGCGGCGGACTGCGCCTGGCGGCGTTCTTCGTCTCCCTGCTGCCTCCCGCCTGAGCTGATCACCAGGCCCGGATAACCTACTGACCAGGGGCCCCCTCGTGCAGCATCAGGGCGGCGGCGCCCACGACGCC
>QNAJ01000079.1 GCA_003641465.1 Verrucomicrobiota bacterium
CCACCAGCCGCGGCAGTGAGTTGGTCTTCTCCCAGTCCTCCTCCCAGATCTCGTCTTCAGGATTATAGAAGCGCACGTCCAGTCCCCGTACCTCGTCGGAAACCGTCCAGCTTTCCAGGTCCAGTTCTTCTTCGTCCACCAGTGGCGGATAGGCCAAGGCTTTCATTACCGGATCACCGGCGTCGTCGGTGCCGATTTCCAGGACCAGTCGATGGAGGCCACCGGCCAGCGGAGAATCCGGAGGCAAAAAGGCCTCACCCGAGCAGACCCAGCTTATGGTATCGGCGGGATAGCGGCCAGCGTTGTCGGTAAAACGCATCCCGTATTTCGACGGCTTGGTGGTGAAATAGGCGGCCGAACGCAGGGCGGTGACCAGCTGATTCATCACGATCTCCCCGTGGTGCAGTTCTTCCAGGAAGGCGCTCCCCCGTTTCCAGGCGTTCACGGCGGTCACGAAGGTAGCCGTTATCACGGTCAGTGCAGCCGACAGTATGGCCAGCGCCACCAGCAATTCCAGCAGCGTAAACCCCGGGGTCAGGCCTTGATTAGTGATTATGGCCGCCGGTTGCCTGCCCTTCACTGCATTGCCTCCTTCCATGTTCAGCGCTGCCGGCTGAAACTGCCGCCCTCCCGTGCGCCGGGATAGTAGAGATAGGTCGTAACTTCCTCGACCACCCCGTGGCCGCCCACCCACCGCGGCCGTTGCCGGGATATGCGGACGGTAACCTTGTAAAGCAACTTCTCGTCATCGGCTTCGACCCCGGGAAGCTGTTCGAATGCCTCTACGGGTTCGATTGTCCGTTTCCAGTGGTACTCATCGTAGGGAGGCTCGAATACTCCCTCTTCACTCCCCGGCTCGATTTCTTCTTCCAATTGCAGTGGATGGGTCAGTTCAAGCTGTGCCAGCAGGTAACGCATATCCTGGTACTCCCTGGCACGCCGCGCCACGGCCAGGCTGCGTGCCGTGGTGGCAACCAGAACCGTTATCCCGGCCCCCAGAATAGCGAGCGCCAGCAAGACTTCCACCAGCGTAAACCCCGGGGTCAGGCCCCGCATGGGGCGAGGTACCCCCCGCCTGCCGGGGGGTAAACCTTGATTAGTGATTACCGCCTTCCGTCCCATTGCAATCCCAGTCTTTCGCATTCGTTGCTCCGGCCTCGAGACCCGGCCGGCCTACCCCCGTATCGCTTTACGTATAGACCGGTACGTACGTGCAAGCTGCTCATCAGACTCGAGCATGTGGTTCAGCACTGCCAGGTGGCGTGATACACCGGAGCCATCTTTCAGTCCCAGCCATACTGCAATTTCGCGTTGGGTCAAACCGGCCTCTTCCTTGAGGAGTTTCATCGCTAACAAGCGTGCTACATGTGTGCCGCGCCGAAGCCGCAGGAACTCGGGAGTAACCTGAAAGTGACTACATATCGCCGAGATCACAGTTTCCAGGGGAAAGGGATTCTCCCGCCGCCGCATAGCCACGTCCAGCACCTGTCCTTGGGAGCCGGCAAGCTCCCGGTATGCCTCCTCAGCCCGGCGGCAGAATTCCTCGCTGCCAATAGCCTTGCTTGAACGGGACATCACCGTCTGCAGCTCTGCATCCGACTGTGCCAGCCCCGCTTCCACGAACTGCTGGTATTCCTGCTCCCGGTCTCTGGATCCTGCGGCGACGAGCTCCATGAGCGGCCCATAATCCACCCAACTCTCCCGACGCACGATTCCCACATAGGACCGGTAGCTGCTCCAGCGATAGGCATGCAGGAATCGGCGTTTCTCCTCGAAGCTTTGTTCACGCATTGCATCGGTGCAAACCGGATTAAGATGAATGTATCGGGTGAGTCTCAACAAGTACGGGTCCCCTTCGACAAGGCGCGCCTTGTAACGGCCGGCAAACAGGTGGCCGGTCCGCTCGTGGCGGCGGTTGAAATACACCGTATACGCTGTGTTGAATTCCTGCATGAAGCGCGAGAGGTTCGCCCGCGGGGTCTCCAGCAGCAAGTGAAAATGATTGGGCATGAGGACATAGGCATAGAGGCGGATATGGTGCTCGTCGACTTTTCCGGCAAGCTTTTCCAAGAAACGCACCCGATCGGCGTCTGCGCGGAAAATCGTCCGTCGCTCGTTGCCCCGGACTGTCACGTGATAGATGGCGCCGGGAAATTCCAGTCTCAGTGTGCGGGCCATTCTTTCCTCCTTCTTTCTGATCTTCCCCGGTGGTACCTCAAAACATAATCACTAATCAAGGCCTGACCCCGAGGAGTATTCGACGGAGGGGGTGCCGGAATACGGAGAAACGGTGATGACCGCGCGGCGGCCGCGCTTGTCGGCGAGTTCGACGGTATAGCCGTCACACATTCCATTGGGATAATAGTAGACCCATGCCGATCCTTCATACTCCTGAGACACCTTGTCGGTGCTGACTCTCAGAATCCTGACCCCGGCAGAGGCAGCGCGGGAGATCAGGGGGGTCACCTTATAGCTGATCCTGGCCTTGAGCTCTTCTTCCGGCGAGCCTCCCCAGAGATCCGCGCCTTCGAAATCGTGAACTATACCGGCGACATCAACATCCTTCTCCTCGGGGGTAAGCTCGGCAACTTCGAACCGCCCACGCTCGAGATAAAAGATCAGGGCCACCTGCTTTGACTGAAGTGCAGCCCGGGCACGCGCGTAGCGTCCGGCCATGATAAGGTCGCGCACTGTGCTCCGCAGGGCAAGCCCGTGGAAGGAGCCACGGAAGACCGGCACTGCCACGGCGGCGGCGATCATTATGATCATCACCACCAGGAGTACTTCAATAAGGGTGAAGGCCCTGATACCCGAGTCGGCTCCCGTCACCGCAGAGGGAACCAGCCGCGGCGGTCCTCTTCTGCTGTGCGGGGGGAGCGCGATCCTACTTTTGCCAGTTGGTGATGTCGTCGTCGCTTTCCACACCGTCGGGCCCCAGTGATTTCAGGTCGAAGCCGTGGGGATTCTGCACTCCCGGATAGGTGTAGATGTAATCGTTACCCCAAGGATCCTTGGGCACCCCCTTCTGAAGGTAGGGGCCATTCCAGTTCTGGGCCCCGCCGGGATTGCTCACCAGTGCCTGCAGACTGGGCGGATAGCTGCCGTTATCCAATTCGTACAGGCTCAGAGCCGTGGATATGTTGGCAATATCCGCACGCGCAGCGGCGATTTCCGCCTGGCGCTTGCGCCCACCCAGACGGGGAAGCGCAACCCCCACCAGGATTCCGATGATCACTACTACCAGAAGTATTTCAATCAGCGTGAACCCGCTGCGCCGCCTTGCACGGCTGCGTCTGTTGTTCCGTGTCTTCATAGTTGGCCTCCGCGTCTCCGGTCTGTTCCCCGACAAGTATGCACGATCGGCAGTTACTGTCTGCGGATAATATACATGCCCGGCCCGCCCGGTGGCAAAGTCATACGTTGAGACCGCTGGTCAGATCAAACACCGCCAGGAGCATGCTGATGGCGACATATCCTACCAGTACGGCCATCACCAGAATGAGAAACGGTTCCAGTACCGTGGTCAAAACCTTTACACTTCGATCCAGCTCTGCGTCATAGCGGCGGGCGATGTGGGTCAGTGCCCCGGAAGTATCCCCGCTCTCTTCACCTACTGCGAGCATGTCGGTAAGCAGCTGGGGGAAAATCTTCCCTGCCGCCAGTGGCCCCGAGATGGTCGCCCCGTCAGTCACCCTGCCCCGGGCCCGCTGGATCTCCTCAGCAATGACCGCGTTACCGACCGTCTTTTCCACGATGGCCAGCGCTTCCAGCACAGGGACGCCGCTGGACAACAGGGCACCGAGTGTACGGGCAAAATGAGAAAATGCATTCGCCTTGACGATCTCCCGGACCACCGGCAGGCGCAACATCAGGCGGTCCCACACGCGGCGCCCCTGGGGTGTTCGGATCAGACGCCGCAGGAAATAAACCCCTGCGATCATCGCCAGTAACAGAAACGCTCCATAGCGCATCAGAAAGCGGCTGATCTTGATCAGGATAAGCGTGGGCAGCGGCAAAGTGCCGCCGAGTTCCGCGAAAATCGCGGTGAAGCGCGGAACTACAAAGACCATGGCACACACCAGGACCAGCGCACCGAAGCTCAGCACGATCGCCGGATAGATCAGGGCCATGATCACTTTCTCCCGAGCCTCCTGTACCCGCTCGTAATGCCGCGCAAGAGTTTCCAAACTGCGGGCCAGTTGGCCGCTGGCTTCTCCGGCGCGCACCATGGCGATGTAGAGCTGAGGGAAGCTTTCCGGCCAGCGAGCCAGCGCCTGTGAGAGGCTGGACCCCCGAATAATCTCATCACGCAGGTCAGCGGCGATCACATCGCGCGGCCTGCCGGTCTTCCGCCGGGCGAGTGTGGCCATGGCGTTTCCCAGCTTCATTCCCGAAGCCAGCAGATCGCTCAACTCGCTGGTGAAGATCAGCAGTTCGCGCATGCCCATGCGCGGCCGTTTCCTGCCCTTCAAGTGCTGCGGAGAGGCCACCGCGGAGCCTTTCTCCGGCTCAGCCGTTCTGCGCTCCTCCTCGACGGCAGCCGGTGCACCGCCTTCCGCAATACGCACGGGAACCAAGCCCTGTTTCTCCAGGATGGCCACCGCGGTGCGGCGATCCGCGGCCTCCAGGACCCCGGAACGGCGTTCGCCGGAACGTGTGACGGCCGTGTATGAAAATCGCATATTTACCCCGCCTTATTCTGCATCGCAGTGGAAGGGTTTGCAACCCGACTGACAGTAAGCGGCTGTGATCACAGATTACCCCTGAATCGGTCCGACGGACATTTCAGACAGGCAGGTCCCGCTGATCCTCTTCGGAAACGCGGAGCACTTCGGCAATGGTGGTGATCCCGGCCAACACCTTGTCCCAGCCGTCCATGCGGAGGGTGTGCATACCATGGCGCAGGGCCTCAGTCTTGATTTCATTCGAGGAGGCCCGAGCTACTATGAGACGGCGTATTTCATCATCCAGAACGATTATCTCGTAGATTCCGGTCCGTCCCCAGTATCCGGTCATCCGGCAATCCTCACAACCGACCGCCTCATAAATGGTTCCCTCGCCCAATCTTTCCAGGGGGAAGCCTATGCTTCGCAGAAAGGATTCATTGACCTGCGCCGGCCGGCGGCATTTGAGGCACAGCTTCCGCACCAGGCGCTGCGCCACCAGTCCTTCCACCGATGAGGCGACCAGATACGGCTCGATACCCATATCCAGAAGTCGCGTGATTGCGCCGGCGGCGTCGTTGGTATGCAGGGTGCTGAAAACCAGATGGCCGGTCAGTGCCGCCCGGATGGCGATTTCCGCCGTTTCGCGATCGCGGATTTCACCGACCATGATTACATCGGGGTCCTGCCGCAGGATGTGGCGCAGACCGATGGCGAAGGTCAAGCCGATCTCCGGCCTCACCTGGATCTGGTTGACTCCCTCCATCTCATATTCGATAGGGTCTTCGATGGTGATGATCCGCTTATCCACCGAGTTGATCGTATGCAGCCACGCATAAAGGGAAGTGGACTTACCGGAGCCGGTGGGGCCGGTAACCAGCAGTATGCCGTGGGGCTTGTGGATCAGGCGCTGAAGCACGGCTTCGTCCTTGGGGCTGAGTCCCAGCTTATCCATTCCCAGAAGGCCGCTGCTACGCATCAGCAGACGCAGGCTGACGCTTTCGCCGTAGACCGTCGGCATGGTGGACACACGCACATCTATTTCCTCGCCCTTGATCCGCAGGCTGATCCGTCCATCCTGCGGCAGGCGTTTCTCGGCGATATCCATGTTGGCCATCACCTTGATGCGCGAGATAATCGCCGACTGGAACCGCTTCAGTTGCGCCGGCACCGGGGCCTCGTGCAACACGCCGTCTATCCGATAGCGAATCCTCAGCTCGGTTTCCATGGGCTCGAGATGGATGTCGGTAGCACGATCCTGGTAGGCTTCCCAGATGATCTGGTTGACGAACTTTACTACCGAAGCTTCCTGATCCAGCTCCTGCAGATCTTCGGTACGTATTTCTTCTTCTGGAGAGACCTCGATACGGCCGTCTTCCATGATGCGCTCGATGGTGTCGGCACCGACACCGTAGAATCGCTTGGCCGCCTTGGAAATCTCTTCGGCAGTGCACAGCACAAAGCGGATACGCAGGCCGGAGGCCAGTCGCAGGGCTTCCGCCAGACCCTGAGCGAAGGGATCGTGAGTTGCTACCTTGAGGGTCCCGTTCTCGGCGGCTACCGGCACGACGTTGAATTGAAAGACTACGCGGGTGGGGAGTTTTTCCAGAACCTGCTGATCAATGGTAAGATCGGACAACCGCAGGTACTCCATACCGGTGGCCGCGGCCAAGGCGCGGAGGAATTCTTCTTCTCCGGCGAGTCCCAGTTCCACCACTGCATCGGTAAGGGAGATTCCCTTTTCCCGCTGATGGCGAAGAACATTCTGTACCTGCGCCGCGTCGAAAAGACCGCAACTTTCGAGAACGCCGGTCAGGCGGTGTCTGGCAGGAGCTGCATTCATCCGTCGGTCACCGGGTCATCCCGCTTCAAAATACGACCGCCGTTTTTCCTTGTCAATCAGAGCGCCCTCATCGCATTCGCGGCACCTGGGGTGTTCAGGCGTCCTGCCGCAGTATGTCTTCCACGGCGGCGACGAGTTTGTCGAGGGTGAAGGGCTTTTCGATCAGTTTTTCTTCGGCGCCGATGCGCCTACCTGCCACGGTATCATCGCGGGAATAGCCGGAGATGAACAGCACGCGGCAGTCGTGGCCCATTTCGCGCAGCTTCTCCACCAGATCCTTCCCACTGATTTCGGGCATCACCAGATCACTGATTATCAGACGGATCTGTGCGG
>QNAJ01000080.1 GCA_003641465.1 Verrucomicrobiota bacterium
CGGAGAAGAGGACTCTGGACGTGTGGCTGACGGTGAATCCCGCCGACTACGACGGGCGCGCGGCGGCTCTGCTGATAGCGCGGGATGTCACCGAACGTCGGCGGGTGGAGGCGGAGCGGGCGCGGCTTGCTCTGGCACTGGAGCAGGCAACCGACGCGGTAATCATCACCAACACGGATGCGCGCATCTCCTATGTCAACATGGCTTTTGAAAAGTTCTGGGAAAGAAGACAGAGCGATGTTCTGGGGCAACCGCTTACTGTTCTGGGGGCTGAGGATCCGGAGATAGTGTTTGACATGCAGAAGACGGCGATGATGGGACGGCCCTGGCGTGGGAGGTTGCGACACCGTCGGCGGGATGGGCGGACAGTAATCTGTGACACAACCGGAAATCCCATGCGCGATGAAAAAGGCGACCTTGTGGCTTATGTCTTCGTACAGCGCGACATAACCCGGGAGCTGGAGCTTCAGGAGGAATATTTCCAGGCCCAGAAGATGGAGTCAGTGGGGCGGCTGGCCGGAGGCATTGCCCATGATTTCAACAACATCATGACCGCAATTCTGGGATTCGGGGCGATGATTCTGGAAAAGATGGAAAGCGATAACGAGCTACGTCATGCGGTTGAGCAAATTGTCACCGCTGCGGAGCGCGCAACTAATCTGACGCGGCAGTTGCTCGCCTTCAGCCGACGCGGCGTAGCGCAAGTACGCCGACTGGATCTGAATAGTGCCCTGCGAGAGATGGAAGGCCTGCTGCGCCGCACATTGGGGGAGGACATCGAGTTGGCCCTCCGACTCGACCCGGCCGACTGCTGCGTAATGGCGGACCCGGGCATGATTCAGCAGATCGTCATGAACTTGGCGGTAAACGCCCGGGATGCGATGCCCCGCGGCGGGCGGCTGGTAATAAGCACCAGGGCGGTGAGCCTGGACGACGAGTTCTGCCGGACACGTGTCAAGTTGCGGCCGGGCAATTACGTCCATTTCACCTGTTCCGACGCCGGATGCGGCATGTCGCCCGATGTACTGGCTCGGGCGTTTGATCCTTTCTTCACCACCAAGCCGCCGGGGACGGGGTCAGGGTTGGGGCTGTCAACCGTGTACGGGATAGTGGATCGGTGCGGCGGACACGTGGAAATCGAAAGCGAGATCGCCAGAGGAACCACCGTCCACATCTGGCTTCCGATGGTGGAGGCGGTCGGGGAAGCAGCCGCGCCGACGGCAGAGGAAGAGACGCGGGGAGGATCGGAGATCGTGCTGGTAGTGGAGGACGAATCCATGGTTCGCGATCTGGCGGTGCGGGTTCTCAGCTCAGCAGGCTATGCGGTTCTTTCGGCGGCTGATGGACGGGAGGCCCTGGAGCTGGTGGAAAAACTTGAGGGACGCGTGGATCTGGTTCTCAGCGACGTGGTGATGCCGGTAATGGGGGGTCTTGAAATGGCAGAGAGTCTCCAGGAGAAGTACCCCCACATCAAAGTGCTCTACATGACCGGATTCAGCGATAGAGATCTGACGGAGCGGGGGAGAAGGGTGCCGGGTGAGAGAATCCTGCTCAAGCCCTTTACGCGAGATGCACTGACCCGGAGAGTCAGGGAAATTCTTGAAACAGCCAAGAAGGCCCGCACTCATACGGAAGCAGAACCGTCGTGAGGAGTCACGGGCGGTATTCTTCCGGTCGGGGTAGCTTGTACGGAGTCCGGGCGGGTCCAAGGAATTGCGAAACACAATATCACCACGGTAGATACGGCCACGGTTCCCAGTACCCCCAGGACCTGGATTGGTGACTCGTGCCATATGGCTGTTCCAGCCACAAAGGCCCCCGCGGCGGGCAGCACGGTCATAGCGGCCAGAAAGCGGTGTTGGGCCATCTCGAAGTTGAGCAGCAGGAAAAGCAGGCTGAGCGGTGCCATGGCCCAGATAGCGGCTCTGGTCAGGCGGGCTACTTCCGCATTGGGCGTGAAATCGCCGAAGAGGACGCCTTGAGGAAGCCCGGGAAACAGCGAAAGGACAAGTGCCACTGTGCCGGTGAGCAATACAGTGAAAAGAATAGCCTTTATGAGATTGCGTCGGTCGTGTACATCCATCCCTCCCGAGGACGCCACCTTGGGGAACATCGCCTGCGCGACAGGCATCGGCAGGAAGAAAGCCGCCCGACCGATGACGCTGGCCCGCGAATATATGCCGGCGATATGTGGGTCGGCAAAATAGTGCTTTATCAGCGGCACGTCCAGATAGGTAAGCAGAGCAAAGCCGGAAAGAACCAGCAGAGAACCTGCGAAATACCGGTGAACGCCGGGAACCGATGATAGCGCGCGCCCGCGGGTTTCCGTAAGGACTGCCAGTGCAGCAATACCACAGCCGAGCGAAGCGAGCACGCCGATAGCCTGCCCCCACAACCCTGCCATAGCTGTCCGTTGCCATACCAGCACCAGAGCAACCCCGGCCAGCAGGCGTATCACAGCCCAGGCATAGGCGGTCAGTGCCATCCACAGAAACCGTTGCAGCCCCTGCAAAGCTCCGACGAAAAGAGGTACCAGAACAGAGAGAGCAATAGCGGTCAGTGTCAGCCTGACCGGTCCTGGGCTTGACAAATGGAAAAAGTCTTGCAGCAGAGATGCGCAGAAAACCGCCGCAGCCAGCAATATTGCCATAGGGACCGCCAGCCGCTTGCACCAGAAGAACACATAGGCATTCACTTCCCGTGACCGGCCTTCCGTCAGCAGTAGTGCGGTGTAGTGGGCCGCTACCGCGGTAATTGCCTGCAGCGGAGTGACAACGATGAGAGCCAGACCCAGCATGGTAAGCAGAACTCCATATTCGGCGGGAGGAAGCAGTCGGCCCATAGCCGCCTGGAAGAGAATGTTGCAGATATTTGCAATCTGCGTTGCGGCCAGCAACAGCAGGCTGTGTTTCAGCAGGCCACTGGTGATGCGCCGGGCCATTTAGAGAAACCTTTCCAGGTTGATAATCTTTCCCAGGGTGCGGTCGTACAGCCGCACGACAAAGCGAAACGGTGAGTAGAGCAGCCGCAGGCGGGTAATCGCCAGAGACATTTCCACCACCGCTCTTTTGAGGTTGAGCTTTGATCCAGCCACGTCTCGCCACACGGTGGCAATTTCCAGTATGCGGAAACCGTGTCTTCGAAACTGGTAGAGCAGGTCCACATCAAAGGCCCACCGGGTCACCCCCAGATGGGAACGCACGGTCTGGTAGGCCTGTCGCTTGAACACTTTGGCGCCGCATTGGGTGTCGGAGACCTGCAGCCCGAACAGCAGGCGTACCAGGATATTGAATACCCGTGACGCGACGCGTCGCTTCCACGGCTGGCGAGGCTCTACAATTGAATCAGGATGCCAGCGTGTGGCGATCACGATATCGGCCCCGTCCAGACGACGGACAAGATCGTGGAAAGCATGGGGAGGTGTGGCCCCATCAGCATCCACGAAGCCGATCAAACTGCCGCGGGCGGCATCGAAACCGATCAACAGGGCGCCGCCCTTACCTACTCTTCGCGGTTCCTCGATGACCTTTATTTCGCGGAAGCGGGTGGCCACATTGCGGGCGAGGGCCGCAGTCCGATCTACGCACGCATTGGCTACCACGATGATTTCGTATTTGTCTCCGTAGAGCGCTCCGAAGTACTCGCAGTATGCCTTCAGCGTAGGGCTGAGCCGGTTTTCTTCATTGTGCGCCGGTATGACAATAGAGAGTTCGATAGCTTCCTGTGCCATCAGTCGCTTCCTTCCAATACGTAGATTTCCAGTGTCGTATGAGCCTGGCCAAATTGCGGGATGCGGCTGTGCAGACGGTAACGACGCTGAAGAGTACGGTGCAGGAGTTCAACCTCCTCAGCATCCAGAGGCACGATCTCTGGAGCTTGAATGCTCAGGCCGTACCCGCTGAAAGCCGCCACGCGAGCAGCGCAATTGCTCAGGAGATGGAGCATCATATCACGATTCAACACGTGCAGGCGCTCAGCCCGCTCCTGGGACCAGTCCGGAAAATAGCAGAAGGGGCCCATTTCCATTCCACGAGGAACATGCATGCGGGCTTCCACCGCCAGGTAACAATCCTGTGTAAGAAGCAGGTCGCTCCCCCCGGAAAGCTCCCGAACCAGACGGGCAGCCCGGCAGAGCCGGATCAGGTCGGGTTCGGTCTTGGTTTTCCACCAGATCCGGTCCCGCCCCGCAATGAGCCAGCTCTGATTCACAGGTGATGAGAAGGAGGCGCACACACAAGCCAGGAATACAGTGGGAAGCATCCACCTCACAACCTGTCCGGACGGGCTGCGATTCTGGGAGTGGGTCATGATCCTGATCCGCGCAGCATAGGCAGCCGCCAGCACTGCGGCGGTTGGGGGAAACAGAAACACCTGATAGTCATCGTATGGGAAGGGAGCCGCAAAGTGCACGGCCGAGATTGCCAGGACGATGAGCCAGATAGCACTCCGGGGCAGAGGGGAAGGATTCCGATTCTGATCCTTCGTCATAACTCCCGTGAGGATCCCGATAGCGAGGCCGATGAGCATGACCACGGCCACAAAATAGCCCTGTGCCAATCGGGACAGGAACCCCGCCTTGAACGCCAGCAAGTGCAGCGGGCTTCCGACATACCGGGCCGTGTGATAACGGAACAGACCGAACCACAACCCTTCGGGCGCCGTCAGCGCAAAAGGGAGCAGAAACATGATGGCGGCCGTCAGGCCGCCGGCGGCAAATCCGAGTACGCGATACGTGCGGCCCTCTTCTTTACGGGAAAGGAGGTAGAGGAAAACAATCGGAGCAGCGACCGCGGCTGACGATCGCGTGGCGGCTGCGAGAACCACCAGCGTTCCCGAAGCAAAAGCGGCCGCGAACACAAAACGTCGCATACACAGCAACAGGAGCGAGCCGGTGAGGAAAAGAGCGGTCAGCGAATAAGTCTTCACCACCGCCGTGAAGTAGCTATGGTACACGTTGGCCGCAATCAGGATGAAGGCGAGTGCGGCGGCATAGGAGCCGCGTATTCCACCTCCGGCCAGATTCCGGGCGAGGGAGGCCGCGACCAGAGCCGCCCCAAGTCCCAGCAGGGCGGTGCAGACGCGTCCTCCCAGAATACCATACCGTTGTACGATGGGGTCCAGAAACGAGTAGATAAGGGGGAAAACAGGTCCTTGGGTGAAGGCATAGTCGCGGAAGGGCAAGTATCCTTCTGCGGTGAGCCGCGCGGCATAGAGATACCAGCCTTCATCCTGGTTCAGCTCGCCGAGAAGAATATTGGCAGCCGCCAGCAGCGCCCATATTCCGGCGCTGCCGACCCACACCCAGGAAATGACGCGCATGTTTTTCATCCACTGGCCGCCCGGGATGCTTCCGGCAGCTTTTCTATAAACCTTCCCAGTATGGCCGTTCCAGCAGAAAGCTGGTCGATTGAGATTGATTCCCGGGATGTATGGGCATCGGCTATCGATCCCGGACCGAAGACCACCGCATTCCGGGAGCACGGAGACAGCACGCCGGCATCGCTGTACCAGGGCACCGTCTGTTGGCGGATGCGGCGTCCCGCAGCTTCGGCTGCGTCCTCCAACGCCCGTACCAGGGGGGCATTGGGCGTGCCGAGGAAAGCGGGACGGCTCTTGATGACATGAAACGACCAGGAGCGGATTCTCCCGCGCTGCACCAGATCGTCCAGGACGGCATGGATTTCCTTCTCCAGATCATCCGGCTCTTCTCCGGGCAGAGTGCGGCGGTCTGCCTCGATCCGGCAGGAACGCGCCACGATATTCAACGCACTGCCTCCCTGGATCGTTCCGATGTTGAGCGTAGGGGAACCCAGATCTGTGCCTGGTTTCTGCTGCGTCGCCGCGGCGACCCGCAGTTTAAGTTCTCGAATGACGTCCATCATACCTTCGATAGCGTTGAGCCCTTGATCAGGACACGACCCGTGCGCGGCTGAACCGAATACTTCGATACGAAACCAGAATGCGCCCTTGTGCGCTACTATAACGTTAAGATCAGTAGGCTCCAGCACTACCAGCCAGTCGGTCTCAAAGCCGGAATTTCTGAGGATCTCGGCTCCTTCGTTACCGGATTCCTCCCGAACGGCTCCCACCACCCTCACCTCAATACCTGCGGATTCCAGGTGTTGGAGCTCAGCCCGGAGGAGGGCGGCGAGAAGGGCCGCGAGAGGCCCCTTGTCATCACACGCACCGCGGCCCCAGACACGTCCCTCGCGGACCTCAGCCGCAAACGGATCGATCTCCATATCCTGCACTCCGACAGTATCCAGATGGACTTCGAAGGTGACCGAGAATCGGGGTGCGCGGGGGCCGCGCCGGGCGACGAGATTACAGGGGTTGCTTTCTGCGGGCAGGGACTCGATACCGAAACCGAGATCCTCAAGAGCCGCCGCGACGAATGCCGCGACACGATGTTCCCCTTTGAGCTCTTCCGGATCAGTAAAGCTCGGGTTAATGCTGGGTATGGCTATGAGCTGTCGAAGGATGTCTACAGGGGTGTCGTCTGTGTTCATTGCAGCTCCCGCTCTGTTTCCGGCTCTGGCTTCGTGCGTGCCTACTGGGATGAGAATGACCGTAAGAACGCGACTTTCAATGCGAATGATTGCAGGCCGTCGCCTCTTGACGCGTATGGGTTGGTTACGTACGCAATTTTTCTATTCATAGGGGTTGTCAATAACTGATACCCATGATATTGTGACAATGTTGTCAAGGAAAGAAATAACATCTGACGAAACACCATGTATCTTAAACGGATAGAGCTGCATGGGTTCAAGAGCTTTGCTGAGCCTAC
>QNAJ01000081.1 GCA_003641465.1 Verrucomicrobiota bacterium
GACCAGGCGCTGCTCCATCGGGTGCCGGGATCACCATCTATGGCGTTCCGGGCGGCGTACTGTTCAGACTCGCAGGAAGATGCAGTCGCTTTCCAAACCGTCTTAGGCGGAGGTGCTGGAAGCGCGCGGGTGGGGCGTCGGCCTTTTCCAGCTCCAGGTATGGAAAGGCATCCCGCCGCGCAGAGTACAGTTACGGCAGCGATGAGCTGCGGCAGCGACAGGGGCATCCTTTTTCCGTCAAAACTCACAGATAACCCTCTTCGAAAATTCCCACCCTATCGGTGGCGCATAGTTTTCCAGAGGACGATATGACTTGTCAAAGATTGTTCCGCTGACTAGAACGATCCGACAACCGCATTCAATCGGCGGAATCGTTCCGGCGAAGCGGAGCTGCGGAAGATGATGTGGGTGCAATATTCATGCGTATTCGTCCATTTCCAGCCGTAAGACCTCTTCCGGATTTGGCCGCAGCGGTCTCTTGTCCGCCGTACGACGTGGTGACCCGGGAGGAGGCCAGCCGGTTCATTGAGAGGGAGCCTCGGAGCTTCATGCGGGTTCTGCGTCCGGATGCTGACCCGGATTGCACGGAAGACGCGTCGCCGCATCACTGTGCAGCGCGCGCTTTTCAGCGGCTGCTGAAGGAAGACGTTCTGCTGAGAGACCGGGTTCCCAAGTACTATCTTTACAGACTGGAGCAGGAAGGCCGCGTGCAGATCGGTGTGGCAGTAACAGTTCATGCGGAGGAGTATAGGTTGAAGCGGGTCCGCACGCACGAACTGGTCCGGGAGGAGCCGCTGCAAGATCGCCGGCAGCATATCGCGACTGTCGGGGCGCATACCGGGCCGGTACTATGTTTCGCCCGATCACTGCCGGTGCTTGAGGACTTTGATCCACGGGAGTCATCCGGTGCGCTGTATGACTTTACTGACGAGAAAGGCGTGCGTCACACGATATGGACAGCAGGCAGCTATCTTGAGCCTCTGCAGTCCGAACTGGACGAACTCGACTGCATCTACGTTGCAGATGGGCATCATCGGATGGCTGCGGCCGTGGCGGTGGCCGAAACTCAAAAGGAGGGAGGCGGTGCGGATGAAGCGCAGTGGATCTTGTGTGTCATCTTTCCGGCTTCGCAGATGAGGGTGTTGCCCTACCATCGGGTGGTGGTTGACTTGGGCATGCCGATATCTGATTTTCAGCGCGTCCTTGAGGAAGATCTGGGGGCTGTACGGGTCCCCCGGCGCTTTTCCCCGGCCTCGCGGGAGGTGGCGGTGTACGTGGCCGGATACTGGTACAGGTTACGGCTCGACCGAGGGGATCAAAGTGAGGCGGGTGGGACGGGGCTTACCGATTCCGGGGTTCTGCAGGAGCGTGTGTTGGGTCCCGTTCTTCACATCGGCGATCCGCGCTCCGACCCCAGGATTGCCTTCGTCGGTGGGGAAGCTGCGGACGAGAGGGTGGTGGATATGGTAGACAGCGGAATGGCGGCCGTCGGATTCCTGCTCAGCCCGGTCAATATCGGTACGATCATGCAGGTTGCGGACCGGGGCGGGCATATGCCGCCCAAGAGCACGTGGTTCGAGCCGAAGCTGCGATCCGGCCTCCTGGTGCACCCGATTCAATGATGCGCTCCGGCAGGGTTGGCACTTGAAATCCACCTGACCCGTTGCTATTTTCTTGCACCGTGTGACTGAGCGGGGGCGTAGCTCAATTGGTTAGAGTACCAGACTGTCGATCTGGGTGTTGCGGGTTCGAGTCCCGTCGTCCCCGCCATTCTATCCTCCTGACAAGCAGCTCAGCCGCTGCGTGATTCCGAGCGGACGGTTCCTTATGTGCGGAAGTCCTCCCTTTGCACAGCAGGCCGAATGTACGGTTGTCGCAGAGAATCCCGGTGAGGTAAGCCGGTTCCCACAATCGGGTTTGTCTGGACGAGGCTGCAGTCAGAGGGTATAGATAGCCCGAACCGACCGGAGGGCGCAGCCATGGATGAACTTCTTGAATTGCTGAAGCGGAACGCGCTGGAAACCCCGGAAAACCTGGGAAAGATGCTGGGTCTGAGTGCCGACGAGGTCAGGAAGCGTATTGCCGAGTACGAGAAACGTGGCGTGATTCGCGGCTATCAGGCGGTAATCAATGAGGATGTCTTGGAACTTGACCGCGTGAATGCGGTCATTGAGGTGAAGATCACCCCCGAAAGGCGAGGTGGCTTCGATCGGATCGCGCGGCGGATCTGCAGGTTTCCCGAGGTGCAGTCGGCCTATCTCATGTCGGGCGCCTACGACCTGTTGCTTTTTGTGTCCGGTCGCAATTTGAAAGAAGTGGCTACATTCGTAAGCGAGAAGCTGGCCACTATCGAGGGTGTAGTTTCTACTGCCACACATTTCATGTTGAAGACGTATAAGCAGTACGGGTTGATGATGGAGAGCGAGGATGAGTACGAGAGGCTTAAAGTCTCACCGTAGCCCGGTGGCTGAGCACGTCCTTTCCATTCCCCGATCCGGCATCCGGGATTTCTTCGATATTGTCAGCCAGCGGGAGGATGTTATCAGCCTCAGTATCGGCGAGCCGGATTTTGATGCTCCCTGGCACGTACGGGAGGCAGCCATATTCGCTCTTGAGAAAGGTGCAACTCATTACACGTCCAATCGGGGACTCCTGCGCCTTCGTGAGGCGATATCCCGGTATGTTGAAAGAAACTTCGGCGTGCATTACGACCCTGAGACCGAGATTCTCGTGACCGTCGGGGTCAGTGAAGCTGTGGATCTGGCCTTGCGTGCGATTCTGTCTCCCGGCGACGAGGTTATTTATCATGAACCCGCATATGTCTCTTATGCACCGCTCACCGTGATTGCGCACGGCCGGCCGCGGGCTGTCGTCACCCGGATGGAAGACCGGTTTCAATTAAAGCCGGATGCCGTCCGCCGGCAGGTGAGTGAGCGAACCAAGGCGCTGTTGCTCAATTTTCCCAACAATCCAACCGGGGCGGAACTCAGCGTGGATGATCTGCAGGCTATCGCCCGCGTCGCGGCGGAGGAAGATCTGATCGTCATAACCGATGAGATCTATGCCGAATTGACCTATGATGCGGCCCATACAAGTATTGCATCGCTTCCTGGGATGAAGGAGAGGACCATTTTTCTTCACGGGTTTTCGAAGGGCTGGGCAATGACAGGGTTCCGCATCGGGTATGCTTGCGGTCCGGCGGACCTGATAGAGGCGATGATGAAGATTCACCAGTACAGCATGCTGTGTGCACCGGTACTCGGGCAGGAAGCCGCCATTGAGGCGCTGTTGGACGGTTTGCGCGATGTGGAGGAGATGCGTAGCGAGTACCGCCGGCGTCGCAATTTATTGCTTCAGAGTTTTGAGCAAATGGGACTGAAGTGTGTTACCCCCCGGGGTGCTTTCTACAGCTTCCCCTATATCGGTGAGCTTGGCATGAGCTCTCGTGATTTCGCCCTGCGTCTCCTGGAGGAGGAATCGGTGGCGGTTGTACCCGGCACCGCCTTTGGAGCGTGCGGGGAGGGCTTTGTCCGCTGCGCATTTGCCACTGCTATGGAAGAAATCCAGGAGGCGACCGAGCGAATGGCGGCCTTCGTGGAACGCTATCGCAAGGCGGGGGTCTGAGCGGATCTGGGCGGATGTTGATAACCTGTGTATAAACCTGTGATTTTCTCTTGATAGCTGTCGTGTTGGAATTTGGACTTTGACCAATCCCTGATAAGCTGATCTTCCGGACCCAAGAAGGTAATCTGCCTGGGGCTGTGTGGAAAAGTTGTGGATAACGGCGAGCCATCGTATTATGCGACACAGGCCCCTCCCCGATGCGGCGGTTTCGGGGAGCGGCCCCCCTGAAGGTCAGGTTTGGCCAGGACAGTCGCATGCGGGCACGATATCATGCAGCTTTTTCCGTGGGTAGCGGACTTGCGGCCTGGATGCTGTCCCGGTCATGCGGGTTGACCCTTGGGATCGTGATCGGCGGGATTGTGATAGATCTGGATCATCTGGTGGATTATGTGGCTCACTACGGATGGAGATTGGATGTACGGCGGTTTTTCCGGGCTTCGTACTTCGGGGAATACAAACGGGCTTTCCTCCCCTTGCATGCCTGGGAGCTCTGGCTACTGGCGGCTTGTGCCGCCCTGATTCTCCCCCAGGAATGGCTGACAGGTTTTACCTTGGGATGGGGTTTGCACCTCCTGTTGGACCAGGTCGTGAACTGTCCGCACCCCGGGGCGTATTCACTGCTTTATCGCTGGAGATGCAATTTCCGCTATGAGTTACTGTTTCCGTTGCAGGCACGGATGCACTATTCGGTATCTGACTCGGTATCTGACGCAGAGTCTGAGTCGCCACCGGCAGGCGAAAAGCCGGCATCCAGCAACGCAACCCGTATTCGTTGAATCGCCTGTTCCATCGCGGACAGGTCCCGATCTATGCGTTCGAAACATTTCAGGCTGCGCGCGCGCAGTTTTTCAAGGTGGGCCCGCCGGACCGAAACATAGTTCAACTCCTCGGTCAGCTCCGACAGCTCCCTTTTGCAGTCCTGCAGAGCATCCTCGAGCTCGTGCAGCCTCAGGTCTTCAGCGGATACCTCGTCGTAGTCGGGCTGCGGAACGGTGACCGTCCCATTACATTCCGGGCATCGGATCTGCATGCCCGCACCCCGCCGGTCGATCACCAGGCTCTTTCCACAATGGGGACAATCGAAAACTATGTCCTGCTGGCCTTCCGAAGTGTTCATTACTTGCAGCCCACAGTAAATCAATAGCATAGAGGTTGTCTCGAGGACAAGCCCAGACAGAGACGCAGCGATCGAAAGGGGATGACAGAAGCCGGGGCTTTGTGATATGCTGGAGTATGTGAGGAGAGGGGGAAATATGCCCGCAGAGTCCCTGAACATCGATACTGTCATACGCGAAGATTCTGTGGTCATCCACCTGCGGGGTGCCGCAGACACCCTGGGCCTGAACACGTTGAAAGCGGCGCTGGATCATGTCCGCCGCAACGGGATCCGCCGGGTGGTAGTCGAATGTTCGGGATTGAAATATGCCAACAGCAGTGCTCTGGGCCATCTGGCTGCTTTCCGGCGGCAGATGTACGTGCAGGGCGGCAGGGTAGTGCTCGCCGGCGTCAGAGGTCCCGTGGAACAGTCTTTGCGTCTGTTGAGGATGGACAAGGTTTTCCGGGTCTACCCGGATCTGGATGCGGCGCTCGAAAACATTAATCGTGATACGGTTATCCGTTAAGCCCGCAGCGACATTACGGCTGGTGGGCCCGGTAGGACTCGAACCTACGACCAACGGATTATGAGTCCGCCGCTCTGACCAACTGAGCTACGGGCCCGCCGCAAGATATCTATTGCATCCCGAGAAGAATTTCAACTCTAGAACTCCGCACCTGCATCCGGTCGCAGGCTGGGATATCACCCGGTGAATGATTCCGCTGGCACGATTAAAGATTCTTCGCCCCGGCCCAAGGCACGCAAAGGGAAAGAGGGTTCATCGTCGTTTGTTGATGGTTTTCCTTCGGCGGAGGGAACTTCTCCCGCTGCCGGCGGGATGTAGCAGCCGATGTTGTAATCGGCAAGGGGGCGGCAATGCGATTTTGTGCGCTTTAGAACAAGCGCTACTACACCGGGAACCCCGAACGACCAACAACGAAGACCCCAACAACTCAACAACTCGCCGTGCTCCGACCTCCGCCCTCTGACCTCCGGGCAAGGGGGAGGGCGGGATGATACGTCGGGCTGAACCGCAAGCGGACCTCAGGGTCGTTTTCCTCGGCGGAACCTTTTCCAGAGCGCGGCAGCCTGCTCAGCGGCGCGACGCGCGAGCGCCTTTTCGTCTATTCCCCGGATCTTTCCATCCGCCATCCGGAGGATGCCATTGACGATGGCGGTGCTCACCGGGGCGGAGATCATCCCGAAGAGGAAGTGGCCCATGAAAGTGTTGCGGTTGAGCGGGGTGGGGGGATGATAGTCCAGTACGATGATATCCGCCAGGTAGCCGGGACGCAGCCGTCCCAGCTTCCAACCCAGGACCTTCCGGACCAGGGCAGGATTGTTCACCAGCAGCAACCGGCACGCCTCCTCGAAAAAGGCGCTGGGATTGCCCGAGGCGTGCTTGTGCAGCAGAAGCGCTGCCCGCGCTTCCTGACGCATATCCGCTGTCATGCCGTCGGTTCCCAGTCCCACCAACACGTTCTTGCGCAGCAGGCGGGGTACGGGGCAGACGCCCACCGCGTTGTTCATGTTGGACTGGGGATTGTGCACCACATTGGTCCCGCTGGCGGCGAGCAGGCGTATCTCCTCCCGGCTGATGTGGACCGCGTGAACGGCCAGGGTCCTCGGTCCCAGGGCGCCTCCGCGGGCCAGTCGCTCCACTACCGAAAGGCCGTACTTCTTCCGGCATGCCCGCTGATCGGCGAGGTCCTCAGCGACATGCAGGTGAAGACCCAGGTCGAGATCCTCCGCTGCCTGCACCGCCTCCTTCAGCGTTGCTTCTTCCACCGTAAAAGCAGCATGCAGGCCGATCATGGCCTTTACCAGCGCCGCGCCGTCTTTTTCCCTGGCGGCGATGCGGCTGGCGAAAGATATGTTTTCCTCCAGACCTTCCGTACCCCGGCCGTAACGGTCGGATATACCCAGACAGAGCGCGCCCCGCACGCCCGTGCGCCGCAGGGCCCGCTCCAGAACCTTGAGAGATCCCTTCTGAAAAGACTGGCTCTCATGATGGTCAACGATGGTTGTCGTGCCGCTGCGCAGGCATACCA